>NZ_JBXEJO010000025.1:0-108203 GCF_056837965.1 Bradyrhizobium ferriligni | reverse complement strand
ATATCGACCAGATCGGCGGCACCATCGACATCAAGAGCGTGGCCGGCGAGGGCGCCTCGGTCACCATCAAGATCCCGCTGACCTTGGCGATCGTCTCCGCGCTGATCGTGGAAGCCGGCGGCGACCGTTTTGCGATTCCCCAATTGTCTGTGGTCGAGCTGGTGCGGGCCCGCGCCAACTCCGAGCACCGCATCGAGCGGATCAAGGACACCGCGGTCTTGCGGCTGCGCAACAAGCTGTTGCCGCTGATCCACCTCAAGAAGCTGCTGAAGATCGACGACGGCGCGACCACCACCGACGCCGAGAACGGCTTCATCGTGGTCACGCAAGTGGGCAGCCAGACCTTCGGCATCGTGGTCGACGGCGTGTTCCATACCGAGGAGATCGTGGTCAAGCCGATGTCGACCAAGCTGCGACACATCGACATGTTCTCCGGCAACACCATTTTGGGCGATGGCGCCGTCATCATGATCATCGACCCCAACGGCATCGCCAAAGCGCTCGGCGCGTCCGGCTCCTCGGCCCATGACCTTGCCGACGACCATGCCGCGGCGCATGCCGCAAGCGGCGAGCAGCTGACCTCGCTGTTGGTGTTCCGCGCCGGCTCCTCGCAGCCCAAGGCGGTGCCGCTCGGCCTCGTCACCCGGCTGGAGGAGATCGCAACCGACAAGATCGAGCTCTCGAACGGCCGCTACATGGTGCAGTATCGCGAGCAGCTGATGCCGCTGGTGCAGATGGCCGGCGTCGAGGTGCAGTCGCAAGGCTCGCAGCCGATCCTGGTGTTCGCCGACGACGGCCGCTCGATGGGGCTCGTGGTCGACGAGATCATCGACATCGTCGAGGAGCGGCTCAACATCGAGGTCGCGGGTTCGCAGGACGGCATCCTCGGCTCGGCCGTGATCAAGGGCCAGGCCACCGAGGTGATCGACGTCGGCCACTTCCTGCCGATGGCGTTCGCCGACTGGTTCTCGCGCAAGGAGATGCGCCCGTCGGCCTCGGCGCAGTCGGTGCTGCTGGTCGATGACTCGGCGTTCTTCCGCAACATGCTGGCGCCGGTCTTGAAGGCCGCCGGCTACAAGGTGCGGACCGCGGGCGGCGCGCAGGAAGGGCTCGCCGCGCTGCGTTCGGGACAAAGCTTCGACGTCGTGCTGACCGACATCGAGATGCCCGAGATGAACGGCTTCGAGTTCGCCGAGAACATCCGAAGCGACCATAACCTGATCGGGCTGCCGATCATCGCGCTGTCGGCGATGGTGTCGCCGGCGGCGATCGAGCGCGGCCGGCAGGCCGGCTTCCACGACTATGTCGCCAAGTTTGATCGTCCCGGGCTGATCGCGGCGCTGAAAGAGCAGACCGCCGAGATCCGGAAAGCGGCTTGATGGGATTCAGGGAAACACATCGATGACCAGCAAGACCGAGACCAGCGAAGGCGCGATGGCCGAATACGTCACCGCCGTGATCGGCGGGCAGCTGTTCGGGCTGCCGATCTCGCGGGTGCAGGACGTGTTCATGCCGGAGCGGCTGACGCGGGTGCCGCTGGCCTCCAGCGAGATCGCCGGCGTGCTCAATCTGCGCGGCCGCATCGTCACCGTGGTCGACATGCGCGCCCGGCTCGGGCTGCCGAAGGCCGACGACGGTAAGCCTCCGATGGCGGTCGGCGTCGACCAGCGCGGCGAATCCTATGGCCTGTTGATCGACCAGATCGGCGAGGTGCTGCGGCTGCCCGACGACAGCCGCGAGGACAACCCGGTCAATCTCGATCCCCGCATGGCCAAGCTCGCCGGCGGCGTCCATCGCCTCGACGGCCAGCTCATGGTCGTCCTCGATGTCGATCGCGTGCTCGAACTGGTGCCCGACGCCAAGGCGGCGTGAACAGGGCCGATAGAACAGAAGAACTGAAACATCCCACCGGGGATGAGGAAGTAGAGGTCGCAAATGAGAACCTGTCTTGTTGTCGATGACTCAAGCGTCATTCGCAAGGTCGCCCGCCGCATCCTGGAAGGGCTCGATTTCCAGATCGTCGAGGCCGAGGACGGCGCTAAGGCGCTCGAAGCCTGCAAGCGCGCGATGCCGGAAGCGGTGCTGCTCGACTGGAACATGCCGGTCATGGACGGCTACGAGTTTCTCGGCAATCTCCGCCGCATGCCCGGCGGCGATCAGCCCAAGGTCGTGTTCTGCACCACCGAGAATGACGTCGCGCATATCGCACGCGCGCTGCATGCCGGTGCCAACGAGTACATCATGAAGCCGTTCGACCGGGACATCGTCACCGCGAAGTTCCAGGAAGTCGGTTTGATTTAACTCTACGTTCGATCCGGCGGCAGAAGCCTTCGGCTCAACGGTTGTTGTGCGTCGTGTTGCGTCGCTGGTGAAGTCATGAGTGTTGCGTTGACAAGTACTGCGGTCCCGACATCGACCCGTACCGACAAGGTGCGGGTGATGGTGGTTGACGATTCCGTGGTGATCCGCGGGATGATCTCGCGCTGGATCGGCGCCGAGCCCGACATGGAGGTGGTCGCCTCGCTGCGCACCGGCCTCGACGCCGTCAACCAGCTCGAGCGCATCAACCCCGATGTCGCGGTGCTCGATATCGAGATGCCCGACCTCGACGGCATCTCGGCGCTGCCGCAGCTGCTGGCGAAGAAGCGCGATCTCGTCGTCATCATGGCCTCCACGCTGACCCGCCGCAACGCGGAGATCAGCCTGAAGGCACTCTCGCTCGGTGCGTCCGACTACATTCCGAAGCCGGAAAGCACGCGCGAGGCCACCGCCGCGGAAACCTTCCGCCACGACCTGATCCAGAAGATCCGTCATCTCGGCGCCAAGGCGCGCCGCAGCCCGGTGCACACGACGGCAAGCCCGCCGCTTGCGCCCGGTCATGACAGACCGCGTCCGTCGGCTCCCGCTGCCGCGCACACGGCGCCGGCCCAGGTCACGCGCCGTTCGTTCGGCCTGCTGCCGCCCAAGGTGCTGCTGATCGGCTCGTCGACCGGCGGACCGCAGGCGCTGATGACGCTGGTCGCCGAGATCGGCCCGGTGATCGATCGCTTCCCGGTGCTGATCACCCAGCACATGCCACCGACCTTCACGACCATTCTCGCCGAGCATCTGGCGCGCACCAGCAAGCGGCCGGCGCATGAGGGGATCGACGGCGAGAGCATCAAGCCGGGTCAGATCTATCTGGCACCGGGCGGGCGCCACATGCGCATCGCGCGCCACGGCGTCGATGCCACGATAGCGCTCGACGACGGGCCACCGGTCAATTTCTGCAAGCCCGCGGTGGATCCGATGTTCACCTCCGCGATCGACGTCTGGCAGGGCAGCATCATGTCGGTGATCCTGACCGGCATGGGCTCCGACGGCATGCGCGGCGGCAAGGACATCGTCGCCGCCGGCGGCAGCGTGATCGCCCAGGACGAAGCGACCAGCGTGGTGTGGGGCATGCCCGGTGCCGCGGTCAATGCCGGCATCTGCGCCGCGGTGCTGCCGCTCAATCAGATCGCACCGAAGCTTGTTCGCGTGTTTGCGGGAGACCGTTCGTGACGCCGCTGGACTATGAGTATCTGCGTAAGCTGCTGAAAGAGCGTTCCGGCCTCGATCTCTCCGCCGACAAGCAATATCTCGTCGAGAGTCGCCTGCTGCCCTTGGCGCGCCGGTCGAACCTCGCCGGAATTCCCGAGCTGGTGCAGCGGATGAAGGGCGGCGCGGAGTTGCTGACATCGGAGGTGGTCGAAGCGATGACCACCAACGAGACCTTCTTCTTTCGCGACAAGATCCCGTTCGACCATCTGAAGGAAGCGGTGCTGCCCGCACTCGCGCAGGCGCGCGCGGCGCGCCGCAGCTTGCGTATCTGGTGCGCGGCGTCGTCGACCGGGCAGGAGCCGTATTCGATCGCGATGCTGCTGAAGGAGATGACCGCGCTGTTTGCCGGCTGGCGCATCGAGATCATCGCCACCGACCTGTCGCAGGCGGTGCTCGAAAAGGCCAAGGCCGGCCTGTTCAGCCAGTTCGAGGTGCAGCGCGGCCTGCCGATCCAGCTGCTGGTGAAGTATTTCGTGCAGAAGGGCGAGCTCTGGCAGCTGAACACCGATATCCGCGGCATGGTGCAGCATCGCCAGCTCAATCTGCTGCAGGACGTCTCGCATCTCGGCACGTTCGACGTGATCTTCTGCCGCAACGTGCTGATCTATTTCGATCAGCAGACCAAGGCCGGCATCTTCGGCAAGGTGGCCCGGATGCTCGAGCCTGACGGCGTGCTGGCGCTTGGTGCGGCGGAATCCGTGGTCGGCATCACTAATCTGTTCAGGCCTTATCCCGACCGGCGCGGGCTGTATCAGCCGAACACTGCGCCAGTCGCGCGCGCCGGCGCCGCGCTGCATGTGCTGAAGGCGGTTGCGTCCGCCGCGCGGTGAGTGCGCTTTCCTGAGCGATCGTCAATTGTTTCCCCGTCATCCTGAGGAGCGCGCTCTTGCGCGCGTCTCGAAGGATGCACGGCCACCAGCCGGGCCGTCGATCCTTCGAGACGCCGCTTCGCGGCTCCTCAGGATGACGGGGAACGGGACGACCGACACCGCTACAAAATCGCGTGCGGCAGGAAGCGCGAGGTGTTGCCGGTGATCGGATTTTCGTCTTCCCGAATCGAGAGTCCGCAGGGCGTGCCGTCGACCAGCCAGCTGCCGAGCACCGGGTACTGCCCTGAAAAATTCGGCAGCGGCGCCAGCGTCTGGCGGATGAAGCCTTCGGCGCCGTAGGGGCCTTGCTCGGCGACCAGCGTGACGCCGGCGCTGACCAGTTCGACATTGGCGCCCTCGCGCGAATAGATCGGCTTGCGCACGAACGACGTGCCGAGTTGGGCGGCCTGCGGGTCGTCCTCGAAATAGGCCGGCAGCAGATTGGGATGGTTCGGGAACATCTCCCAGAGCAGCGGCAGGATGCCCTTGTTGGAGAGGATCGCCTTCCACGGCGGCTCGATCCATTGCGTCGGCGCGGTCGAGAGGTTCTTGCCGAACGCGTCGTGGAACATCCATTCCCATGGATAGAGCTTGAACGCGAGCGCGATCGGGCGTTCATCGAGGTCGACGAACTGACCGTCGTCGCGCAGTCCGACCTCTTCGATGTCGAGCAGCGTGGTCTTCAGCCCGGCCTGCGCCGCGGTGTCCTCGAGATAGGCGAGCGTGCCGGCGTCCTCGGGATTTCCGGTCAGTCCGGTGAGATGCAGCGGGTGGGTCGCGCCGATCCTCTTCCAGGCCTCGATCAGCCGGTCGTGGATCGAGTTGAACTGGTCGGCGCGCTTCGGGATGATGTTGCGTTGGATCGCCTGTTCGAGCCAGGTCCATTGAAACACCGCGGCCTCGAAGATCGAGGTCGGCGTGTCGGCATTGTATTCGAGCAGCCTGGCCGGGCCGCGGCCGTCGAAGGTGAGATCGAGCCGGCCGTACAGGCTCGGATTGTTGCGGCGCCAGCTTGCCGCGATCAGATCCCAGAACGTCTCCGGTATCTTCAGCCGGCGCAGATAGCGCTCATCCCTGACCGCGCGTCCGGCGAGCTCGAGACACATCGCGTCGATCTCGCCGGTCGGCGCCTCGATCGAGCGCTCGATCTCGTCCAGCGTGAAGGCGTAATAGGCGCGCTCGTCCCAGTAACGTTCGCCGTCGATGGTGTGGAAGGTGAAGCCGGCATTCTCGGCAGTCGTCCGCCAATCGTCGCGTTCGGGACATGCGATGCGTTGCATGAGGGGAAACCCGTTCGCTCGTCAGCCTGGTGTCAGCTTCCGCCATGCGACGGATCGTCGTCGCCGTAGCGGGCGATAGTGCGCGGCGCGCCGCCGAAGCCGCCGGACGGCGACCGTTCCGCGGGCTTTCGCTTCGCGTCGTGTCCTGCGTGGTGATGGTGGCTGCGGGCATGGCTTGTCGTCAGGCCCATCGACGCCGCGCCGATCGCGATACTTCCCATCAATTTCAGCCATACGCGGCGCGAGCGTTTCATGGACGCAATCCCTGCCTTGCCGTCTGCGGAGCGCCGAGTTTCCATCAGCTGCGTTCGCCGGGCAAGCGAAAGCGGGATGACATGGCGATGACACGGCAACTTGCATCAGCCGCCGCTGAAGCCGAACGCATGCGCGAATGAACCGAAGCCGCCGCGGCTCACCGACGAGCTTGACGATGAGCTCGAGGAAGAAGAGGAGCCGCTCGACGAGGAGCTGCTGTAGAAGCTGCTGCGCGACGAGCCGCCGCTGCCGCCCGATCCGGACGACGAACTGCGCGCCGTGCAGTCGACGCCGGGTTGCGGCGGGACCGGCGCGGCGACGCCCGGTGCGGTGACGCCCGGCGGCGTCAGCGGCACCGGGTGGCAATTCGGCCGCGGCATCAGCGCGTAGGCGCTGCCGCCGACCGCGAGCGTGCCCATCAAGAGCAGCGCGACGTGGTTGGAGCGCTTGGATGGCGCCTCCGGCCGCGGCGGCGTTGGCACCGCCGGCACGACCGGTCGCCGTTTGCCGAAGTCCGGGTTCGGTTTGCGCGCCATGGTTTGGCTCAACGGCTCAGTAGATCATGCAGGCCGCGTTCAGCGCGCCTGCGGCCAGCGAGGACAGCCCGAGCCAGATCGCCGGCGCCATTTCGCCGGAGGCGATCCGCCCCGACAGGTTCGGCACCGGGATCTTCACGATGTAATAGACGATGATCTGCACGATCAGCGCGATGATGCTCCAGATCAGGCAGTCCACCACATTGGCGGAGTGGGCGATGGCGCTGACCACCGGCAGCACGAAGCCGAGTAGGCTTAAGCCCAGCGCAATCGCCGCCGCCGGATCGTTGTCGCGGATCAGCTGGAATTCGTCGTGCGGGGTGACGCGCGTGTAGACGAAGAGGTAGGCGACCACGGCGATCAGCGCCGTGCAGAAATAGACCAGGAACGCCGGCAGGCCGGCGAGGGATTGCAGGATCATGTCGGGGCGGTCCGGGAGTTCGTCGGGATTCGCGCGAGGCAGGATTGCACGTTCCCTTGGTCGGCGCATGCCGACAGCCGGTTCAATCCCAAACAAAAACCCCGCCATTTACGGCGGGGTTCAGGTCGAAAGGAGCGAACCTTGCGGTTCTCTGCGGGCCCAGAAGGTCAGGCGGGAATGCGCTCGTCGGCCTCGTGCGGCTCGCGCAGCACGTAGCCACGGCCCCACACGGTCTCGATGAAGTTGCGGCCTTCGGAGGCATTGGCGAGCTTCTTGCGGAGCTTGCAGATGAAGACGTCGATGATCTTCAGCTCCGGCTCGTCCATGCCGCCGTAGAGATGGTTGAGGAACATTTCCTTGGTGAGCGTGGTGCCCTTGCGGAGCGAGAGCAGCTCCAGCATCTGGTATTCCTTGCCGGTCAGGTGCACGCGCTGGCCACCGACCTCGACCGTCTTGGTGTCGAGATTGACGACGAGATCGCCGGTCTGGATGACCGACTGGGCGTGACCCTTGGAGCGGCGCACGATCGCGTGGATGCGGGCGACCAGTTCGTCCTTGTGGAAGGGCTTGGTCATGTAGTCGTCGGCGCCGACGCCGAGACCCTTGACCTTGTCCTCGATGCCGGCGAGGCCGGAGAGGATCAGAATGGGAGTTTTGATCTTCGACACCCGGAGCTGCTTGAGCACGTCGTAGCCGGACATGTCGGGCAGGTTGAGGTCGAGAAGGATGATGTCGTAGTCGTAAAGCTTGCCGAGATCGACGCCCTCTTCGCCGAGGTCCGTCGTGTAGACGTTGAAACTCTCGGACTTGAGCATCAATTCGATCGACTGCGCGACGGCGCTGTCATCTTCAATCAGCAAAACGCGCATGCCAGTCCCCTATAGTCGCCGCTCCGGGCGTCAGGTCGGCCGCACTTGCGGCACTCACAAAACGCCTTTGAACAACTGATTCGGATCCTGACGAGATATGGTTAACAAAAACTGATTCCTCGACGCAAGTTCTAACCGTGCAATTTTTGTCGAATCGCCCTAAGATATTGCGTAGAAGAAGCTTTTCCTAACCGCGCTCGTTCAGTTTCCACATTAAGAGCCGGGCCTAACCGACTCTCGCGACTCGCCCTTCTTCTGATGGGCAAGCGACCTCAGTCACCAAAGACAGTGACGCAATGATTAATGATGCGGGTAAACACGAAGTTAAGCGGCCGGCGCAAAATCGTGGAAACTTAAGGTTTTCGCAATGAAGGCGCTCGCGGAGCAGATCGGCGACATCGACGGCGTCAATATTTATGGCCGTGTGGTCGGCGTCCGCGGGCTGATGGTCGAGATCGCGGGCCCCATTCACGCGATGTCGGTCGGCGCCCGCATCGTGATCGACGTCGGCGCGGGCCGCTTCATCCCCGCCGAGGTGATCGGCTTCTCCGGCGAGAACGCGGTCGTAATGCCGTTCGGCGGATTAGATGGCGTGAGGCGCGGTTGCCGCGCGGTGATCGCCAATGCGGCGAGCCAGGTGCGGCCGTCGCCGGCCTGGCTCGGCCGCGTCGTCAACGCGATGGGCGAGCCGATCGACGGCAAGGGCCCGCTCGTGCAGGGCGCCTCGCCGATGTCCTACCGCAACTCGCCGCCGCCGGCGCATTCGCGCAAGCGGGTCGGCCCGCCGCTCGATCTCGGCGTGCGCGGTCTCAATACCTTCCTGACCTGCTGCCGCGGCCAGCGGCTCGGCATCTTCGCCGGCTCGGGCGTCGGCAAGTCGGTGCTGCTGTCGATGCTGGCGCGCAACGTCGATGCCGCGATCTCGGTGATCGGGCTGATCGGCGAACGCGGCCGCGAGGTGCAGGAATTCCTCCAGGAGGATCTTGGCGAGGAAGGGCTGGCGCGCTCGGTCGTGGTGGTCGCGACCTCGGACGAGCCGGCGCTGATGCGGCGCCAGGCGGCGTATCTGACGCTCGCCATCGCGGAGTATTTCCGCGACGAGGACCAGGACGTGTTGTGCCTGATGGACTCGGTGACGCGCTTTGCGATGGCGCAGCGCGAGATCGGCCTCTCGGCGGGGGAGCCGCCGACCGCCAAGGGCTACACGCCGACCGTGTTCACCGAATTGCCGAAGCTGCTCGAGCGGGCAGGGCCGGGCACCGGCGACGGCACCATCACCGCGATCTTCACGGTGCTGGTCGACGGCGACGATCACAATGAGCCGATCGCGGATGCGGTGCGCGGCATCCTCGACGGTCATATTGTGATGCAGCGGGCGATCGCCGAGCGCGGCCGCTATCCGGCCGTCAACATCCTCAAGTCGGTGTCGCGCACCATGCCGCGGTCGGCCGACCCCGACTTCCTGCCCTACATCAACAAGGCACGGCAGGTGATGGCGACCTATGCCGACATGGAGGAATTGATCCGGCTCGGGGCCTACCGGCCGGGTTCCAGCGCGGAGGTCGACGAGGCGATCCGGCTGCATGAGCCGCTGGAGGCCTACCTGCGCCAGGCCAAGGACGAGGCGACCAGCCTTCCCGACGGCTACCGGCAACTGGCTCAAATCCTGTCGGGTTTGGAAACGGAACGCTAACTTTGTCAGGCCATCATCGCCGGCACACCATAGCTATGCCGGCGGGGCCCAGCGGGGAGCCGGCTCTGTCCCGCGTTCAGATTTGGGACTTCTGGGGAGTATGAGTCGATGAAGTCACGTGAAACGCTGATCCGCCTGAAGAAATTTCAGGTCGACGAAAAGCGCCGTCGGGTTACCCAGATCGAAGGCATGATCGCCGACTTCCAGCGCATGTCGGTCGAGCTCGAGCGCGAGATCCAGACCGAGCAGGAGCGCGCCGGGATCAACGACCCCACGCACTTCGCCTATCCGACCTATGCCAAGGCCGCGATCCAGCGCCGTGAGAACCTGACCCGTTCGGCCGACGAACTGCGCGCCCAGCTCGACGACGCCAAGGCGCTGCTGTCGGAGGCATTCGAGGAATTGAAGAAGGTCGAGCTGCTCGACGAGCGCGACCAAGCGCGCGAACGCGCGGAGGAGAGCGCTCGCGAACAAGCCGACATGGATTCGATCGGCCTGATGCGGGCCCGTCTCGGCGTCATCGCCTGAACCCTCGCTCCCTCCGCCGACCAGATTGAGAGCCCGGGCCGATCGCCCGGGCTTTTTGCTGGGCGCTGTCCACAAGCCGGCGACCTGTCGGCCATTTGGCGGATCGTGGTGTCCCAAAATATGCTACCACCGGTCCGGACGGGATGATCGGCGGCACGATGGCAATGACGCGATGGGGGATCGAGGCTTGGAGGGCGCAAAGTGCTGACGCCGGCTGAGCTGGTCTGGCTGATCGCCGCCGTTGCCAAGGGGGATGAGGCCGCCTTTGAGCGGCTGTACGCCGCGACCCGCGCGAAACTCTTCGGCGTCGTGCTCCGTATCTTGCGGCGACAGGATCTCGCCGAGGAGGTCCTCCAGGAGGCTTACGTCAAGATCTGGAACAGCGCCGGGCAGTTCAACCCAGCCCTGTCTTCCCCGATCACGTGGATGACGTCGATCGCGCGCAACCGCGCCATCGACGTGGTGCGCAAGCGCGGCGAGGTATCGCTCGAAGACGAGCCGACCGCGATGGAGGTCGCCGCCGACTCGCCCGATCCGCTGGCGCGACGGGAAATGACGGAAGAGTTGAAGCGGTTGCTGGAGTGCGTCGGTCGTCTGGAGCCGGATCGTCAGAAGCTCGTGCTGCTCGCCTACTACAACGGCTGGAGCCGCGAGCAGCTCGCCGCAAAGTTCGAGACACCGGTGAACACGGTGAAGACCTGGCTGCGCCGCAGCCTGATGGATATCCGGGAGTGTCTTGGACTCTGATTGATGGCCTATAGCGAAGACCATATCGCGCTCGCCGCGGAATATGCGCTCGGTACGCTCGATGCCGAGGAGCGCGCGCAGGTCGAGACCATGATGGCCGTCGACAGCGAGTTCGCAGCGCTGGTGCAGGCCTGGCAGTTCAGGCTCGGTCCGCTGAATCAGATGGTCGGCCTGGTCGAGCCGCGTCCGGTGGTCTGGGACAACATCAAGGCGGCGATCGGCCACGCGAGCGCGCCGCAGGCGCCGCTGGTGCTGCCGGAGACGCCGGCCACGACAGTGACGCCGCCGCCTTCGCCGATCACGGACGATCCTGAATTCGGCTCGGCGTTCGATCCGGACCAGCCCCAGCCGCCGTCCGAGATCCGCAGGCTGCCCGAGGCCCGACAGCCACGGGTCATCTTCGACGAACGCAACGTGACCGCGCTTACGGGCCGCGTGAAGCGCTGGCGCGGTATCGCGTCGGCCGCGACCGCGATCGCGGCCGCCCTGCTGGCGACGCTCGGCCTGCAGATTTACAAGCCCGACGCCTTGCCGAATGCGATGAGGCCAAAGCCGCGCATCCAGACCGTCGAAGTGAAGACGCCGGCGCCGGCATTGACGCCGTCCGCGCAGTATGTCGCGCTGTTGCAGGGGCAGAACGGCGGGCCGGCCTTCATCCTGACGATCGACGGCGCGACCAAGAATTTTACCGTCCGCAAGGTCGGCGCCGCGTCGGAGCCCGGCAGGAGTTTTGAGCTCTGGCTGATCTCAGACAAGCTGCCGCAGCCGCGCTCGCTCGGCGTGATCGGCGCTGATGATTTCACCGCGCGTCCGGTGCTGTCGGGCTATGACCCCGACGTGATCAACGGCGCCACCTATGCGGTGACCGTCGAGCAGGCCGGCGGTTCGCCGAACGGCCAGCCGACCTCGGCGCCGATCTTCACCGGCAAGCTGATCGAGACCGTGCCGCCTGCGCCGGGTTCGACACCGCGGTAATTTGCGCCTGCTGCAGCAACTGAATCCAGGGTGCTCGTCATTGCGCCGCTCCGGCCACCCGAAAAAAAGAAAACGCCCGTGGGGAGCGGGCGTTTTCGATAGTCAACTTGGGGGTAGTTGGGGGTCTTAAATATCCACGCAGCGACTTTGGGGGGCTGTAAAGAACACTACGTGAATTCGTGAAACTCTCCTGTTAGCGGACCAGCGAGTTGCTGGTGCTGGTGATCGCGACGGGCTTGCCGGCCTTCATGACCCGCGCCGTCTGCGTGTATCCATCATCCGACGAATTATGTGCCGCGATGCCGAAGCCCGCGACCAGGATACCGGCGAACAACGCCACGACCACAATCTTCAGGTGCGTCATACGATCGGCGCTGTAGATCGAGTGGTTCATGGAAGTCTCCTGCCGCCTTCCTGCTCTCAGTAAATCTGTCGGTTCGGTCTGTTGTCCGGTTCAACGTCTCGTGCCCCGCTAACGTAGGATTTGCCGATTCCGTTCCCTAGAGGCCATCACAAGGCCGTGATGAGACGTGATCGGGCGCGATCAAAAATGACCCTTTGGTAATCTGAAACGCATTAAATCTATTTAATATCAGTGTCTTGAGTTGGTGCTGGAATGTTGCATCCCAGATAGGGCCGTTCCGGCCTGTTCCAGATAAATCAGTTGCCTGTGGCGAGAAAACACAGACGAAAACGCAAGTGATTTGCGGCCGCTAGCGCGTTTTCGCGCGAAGTGGACGCCCGGCTCGCGTGAAGAAAACGCTTCCGAACAAGAGGCCCTAAACGCTGCCGACCGTCTTCAGCCGGGCGCGGGGATGGATCTCGGCTTGCGACAACACGGTGGTCTGCGAGCGGAACCGTTCCACCAGTGAGCGAACGAACGGCCGGATCGCGGCCGACGTCACCAGGACCGGCGCCTCGCCCTCGCGCGCCGCCTGCTCGAAGGCGTTGCGCACGGCGGTCATGAACTCCGACAGTTTCGAGGGCTGCATCGCCAGGCTGCGGTCGTCGCCCTGGCCGACGATCGATTCCGCAAACGCCTGCTCCCAGCGCGCCGACAGCGCGATCAGCGGCAAATAGCCGTTCGGCGAGGTGTTTTGCGCGCAGATCTGGCGGGCCAGCCGGGCGCGAACGTGCTCGACCATGGTGGCCGGATTGCGCGAGAACGCCAGCGCGTCGGCGATGCCCTCGAGGATGGTCGAGAGATCGCGGATCGAGATGCGCTCGGCGAGCAGCAATTGCAGCACGCGCTGGATGCCCGACACAGTGACCTGGCCCGGCACGATGTCCTTGATCAGCTCGCCTTGCTCCTTCGGCAGGTCCTTCAAGAGCTTCTGCACCTCGCCGTAGGACAACAGGTCCGCCATGTTGGTCTTGAGCAGCTCGGTCAGATGCGTTGACAGCACCGTGGCGGCGTCGACCACGGTGTAGCCTTTCAGCGCGGCTTCCTCCTTCAGGCCGGCGTCGACCCAGGTCGCCGGCAGGCCGAAGGTCGGCTCGATGGTGTGGATGCCGGGCAGTTGCACCTGGTTGCCGGCGGGGTCCATGACCATGAACTGGCTCGGCCAGATCTTGCCGGTGCCGGCGTCGACTTCCTTGATCTTGATGACGTAGCTGTTGGCTTCGAGCTGGACGTTGTCGAGGATGCGCACCGCCGGCATCACGAAACCCATCTCGATGGCAAGCGAGCGGCGCAGCGCCTTGATCTGCTCGGTCAGGCGGTCGGTGCCGTCGGGGCCGTTGACCAGCGGCAGCAGCGCGTAGCCGAGCTCGATCTTGAGGTCGTCGATCTTCAGTGCGGCGGCGATCGGCTCCTCCGCGGCTGCAGCGGCCGCGGCCGCGGCTGCGGCCGGGGCGGCGGCTGCCGCCGTTTCGGCCGCCTTCGCAGCCCGCTTCTGCTTGCGTGCATTCCAGGCCAGCACCGCGGCGCCGGAGCCCAGCGCCAGGAACGGCAGCGTCGGAATGCCCGGCAGCAGCGCCAGCACCAGCATCACGCCGGCCGACATGCCGAGCGCCTGCGGATAGCCCGAGAGCTGGCGCATCAGCGCCTTGTCGGCGGCGCCGGTGATGCCGGCCTTGGAGACGAGGAGGCCCGCGGCGGTCGAGACGATCAGCGCCGGCACCTGGGTGACGAGGCCGTCGCCGACCGTCAGCACGGTGTAGGTGCGGGCGGCTTCGCTGAAGGAGAGGCCCTGCTGGGCGACGCCGATGATGATGCCGCCGACGATGTTGATGCCGACGATCAAGAGGCCGGCGATGGCGTCACCGCGGACGAATTTCGAGGCACCGTCCATCGCGCCGAAGAAGCCGCTCTCGTCTTCCAGCGCCTTGCGGCGCTCCTTGGCGGCCTTCTCGTCGATCAGGCCGGCGGAGAGGTCGGCATCGATCGCCATCTGCTTGCCGGGCATCGAGTCCAGCTGGAAGCGCGCCGCGACTTCGGCGATGCGGCCCGAACCCTTGGTGATGACCACGAAATTCACGATCACCAGGATCGCGAACACGATGATGCCGATCACGAAGTTGCCGCCCATCACGAAGTTGCCGAACGCCTCGATGACGTGGCCGGCGGCCGCCGTGCCCTCATGGCCGTGGCTCAGGATCAGCCGGGTCGAGGCCATGTTCAGCGACAGCCGCAGCATGGTCGAGATCAGCAGGATGGTCGGAAACGACGAGAATTCCAGCGGCGCCTGGATGAACAGCGAGGTCATCAGGATCAGGATCGAGACCGTGATCGAGACCGCCAGGAAAAGGTCGAGCACGATCGAAGGCAGCGGCAGGATCAGCACCACCAGGATGGTGAGGACACCGATTGCCAGCGCGATATCGCCGCGCTTCAGGATGTCGCCGATCTCGCCGAGGCTCGGCAATCCGCTCTTGCCTGCCGTGCCCTGACCTGCCGTGATGTCGACCATGGTAGCCGCTCTCCCCCGCGACTGGCGGCTGCGGCCGCCAAGCGTCTGCGCGACGGCCGCAGGGCCGCCGTTCCGAAAGTGAGGCACCGCGCTGGCGTTCACGGGGATCTCCGCCCGTTAGACGCGTTCGACGACACTCGACTTCACTCGGCAATTCTTGCCGGGTGTATGGTTAGCAAAGGGTTAATAAGTGCTTTCGCGCGACCGCACGGGTCGTCGCAGGCGCCGGGCATGGGGGATTCGCGGCTGGGAGCAGGGGTGAGAGGGCCTCGTGGTCGAGATGCGCCGCAAGCGGCGCTCCTTATCATGAGGGTCCAGACCAGGATTTTGCCCCGCAGACGGCGTCATCCTGAGGAGCCCGCCAAAGGCGGGCGTCTCGAAGGATGGCCACGGATGACGCCGCCGGCCTTGCGGCCTCTATCTGAGCGCACCGAGCACGACGCCCGATGCGGCGATGATGCCGAGCGTGATGACGCTGGCGCGCCACAAGAGCTGCTGCCGGGCGGTGCGCCGGTCGTGGAAGGCCAGCCAGTCGTGGACAAAGCCCGCGGGGATGTCGAACACCACCGCCGACTTGTTGCGATGGTGGGTCTCATGCTCGCAATACATCGTCCGGACCGTCGGCACGCCCAGCCGCTCGAGCTCGCAGTGCCACTCCCAGGCATGCTTGCCGTTGGTCCAGCGATTTTCGAAAGGGACCACGTGTGATTTCATGACGAGCCTCCTGGCCCACCCTGAACCCACGTCACCATTCTAGCCCAAGGTGCGGACCGGCGCGAGATCGGCGCCGGCCGCCTCGGCCGATCAAAGCGGCGCTAGTTGGCCGATTGCGTCCATCTGCGCCAATGCGTCGGCTGGATGTCGAGGTGCTTGCTGCCGGCATGGTCGACCCATTCGGCGCCATCGCGGTGGCACGGGAACATGAGCGCGTGGACCATGCCATCATAATCGAGGACACAGACTTCGAGCTCGTGGTCCGACGGCGCTGATGCAACGGGTAACCACTCTGCTGACGACGAACGCATGATGACCCTCCGACAGTTAAGCGCTTCGATCCTTTACCTTGCGAGTCGCGTGCCATCCCTGCGCAATGATAGTCCGGGTTGCGCGTCGCGAGTGTGAACCGGCTCGCAGTGTATCATTTTTCCTCGTCAGCATGGATCGCGATTTGACGCACGATATTCCCGACCTGCTGAGGCGGTGGATTGAACTTGCCGGAGCCTGCGCTCGACGAAGTGCAGATTGCACGTCATGGTCAGGGATGCTGGATTGCCAAACCCGATGCGCTGCACCATCGCATTGAAGAGAAGGCACGGGCTCGTGAAGCGGGGACTTGTCGCGGCGATTTCGGCTTGCGTTGCGACCGCCGCCGCCGCGAAGCCGCCGGGTTCCGAGGCGGTGATGATCCGCATGATCACCTGCGACGGAGAGGGCGTCCGGATGGAGGTCTATCTGCCGCTCTCGGTCGATCGCCATATGCGGGGCGGACAATCCGTCATCGGCTATTACGCGCTCGATCTGACCGACGTGAACAAGGGCAAGCCGCTCGAGCCGGTGCGTGTCACCCTGAGCACCGACCAGAAGACCGTGACCGTCGATCAGTACCTCCGGAGCCTGCCGCCGACCCGCATTCCGGTCACCGGCGGCACCGTCGATTTCGACCAGCGGTTCGCCAAGCACGCGAAGTGCGGCCCGTTCCAGTCGCAGGATCCCGATTTCGGCAATTGATTCGGCTCACTTTCCCGTCGCAGGACGCGCGTCCCTTTGTTCGCGCATGCCTAATCTCTCGGCAATGTGGCTTGACCCGGAGGCAAATGCCGACGAAGTTCCGCCTGCCGTGGTAATTTCTTCTGAATTTTCCCCTGAAGTCGCTACGTTCATTCCCGACTCGCGCCGGGCATGGCTGCGCCTTGTCGTGGCCGTGGTGATCGGCTCGCTCGGCAGCGTCGGCATGTGGTCGGTCGTGGTGGCGCTGCCCGTGGTGCAGACCGACTTCGGCGCGACCCGCGGAACGGCCTCGCTCGCCTTTACCATGGTGATGCTCGGCTTCGGCCTCGGCCAGGTCGTGACCGGCAAGATCAGCGACCGCTACGGCATCGTCGCGGCGATCGGCGCCGGGATCGGCATCCTCGGCCTCGGCTATGTCGGCGCCGGCTACGCGCCGTCGATCTGGGCCTTCATCCTGCTGCATTTTGCCATCGGCCTGTCGTCGGCGGCGACCTTCGGTCCGTTGATGGCGGAGGCGTCGCACTGGTTCGAGCGCTACCGCGGTCTCGCGGTCGCGATCGCCGCGAGCGGCAATTACGTCGGCGGTACGGTGTGGCCGCCGCTGGTCAATTTCGGCATGCAGAGTGTCGGCTGGCGCACCACCCATATTGCAATCGGCATCTTCACCGCGATCGCGATGCTGCTGGCACTCATGGTGCTGCGGGTGTTGATGGGCGCGGCGACCAGGCGCAGCCATGTCAACGCGGCACCACCGCGGGTCGACCTCAAGCTTTCCACCAACGCGCTGACCGCGATCCTGTCGCTCGCGTCGATTTCCTGCTGCGTGGCGATGTCGATGCCGCAGGTCCATATCGTCGCCTATTGCGGCGATCTCGGCTACGGCGTGGCGCGCGGCGCCGAGATGCTGTCGCTGATGCTGGGCTTCGGCATCATCAGCCGGATCGGTTCAGGCTTCCTCGCTGACCGCATCGGCGGCATCCGCACGCTCCTGATCGGCGCGGTCGCGCAAGGCGCAGCGCTGTTGTTCTATCTGTTCTTCGACAGCCTGACCTCGCTCTACATCATCTCGGCGATGTTCGGCCTGTTCCAGGGCGGCATCGTGCCGAGCTACGCGATCATCGTGCGCGAGGCGATGCCGGCGTCGGAGGCCGCGACGCGGATCGGCATCGTGATCTTCGCCTCGGTGTTCGGCATGTCGTTTGGCGGCTGGATCTCGGGTGTGATCTTCGATGCCACCGGCTCCTATGCCGCCGCCTTCGCCAACGGCCTTGCCTGGAACCTGCTCAATGTCAGCATCATCCTGCTGCTCATGATGCGGGCGCGGCAGCGGCTGGCGCTGGCGTAATTCGCGATCACACCGACTGGCCGGCCTTGAGCAATGAGCAGCCGGTGATCTTCAGGCTGCCGTCGGCCTGCCGCTCCAGCGTGTAGAGCGCCTCCCATGCCTCGCCATTGGCGTCGACGATATGGACGCGCTGCGCGATCCGGTCGCCGTCGCTGCGCGCCTTGCCGAACTCGAAGCTTCTGTGCCGATAGACCGGCGCGTATTGGTTCTGCACCATCGACATGAAGATGTCGGCTTGCGGAAAGATCTGCCGGATCGCGGGCGCGGCATGCGAATAGGCCGCCGCGGCGTCGTCGCGGCCGAACGCCTGCTCCTGCGCGCGGATCACGGCCTGCGCGGCGCCGACGTCATCGGCCGCTGCGGGAGCGAGCGAGCCGAGCAGAATAGCGACGAACATCAGGATGATGCGCATGCGGTGGCACCGTCGGCAGTCGGACCTTCCAGCCGCCGCAAGGCTACTCCGGCACGATCACGGCGGCAACGGAGCAGGGCGCCTTCGGCGGCTGGCTCCGAACGATCGAGCGGCGCGATGTCAGTTGACGCGCCGGCGGTGCCGCAGCGCCTCGGCAGTCGGGCATCCGGCGTGCCGCGCATGACGCGTTGCGAACGGCTGCTCGATGGTGACGATCTGGCAACCGTATTGCGCCGAAACCTCGGCGATGACGTTCGACACCGCGTCGTCGATCCGCGAGCCGGGCAGATGCGCGACGATCAGGTCGCCGATGCTGAGCCGCTTGCGGACGCGCAGGTCGTTGTCGATGCGGTAACTGAACAGGGCATGGATTACGCCGCGGCGATCGCGGATCGCGATCAGCCCGGTATCGGGCGAGCTGCCGCGGCAGCGCCGGCGCACGAACCGCAGCCACTGATCCGTGGTAATACTGGCGTCATGCATGAACACCAGCGGATAGGCCACGATCGCATGCTGATGGTCGATCGGAAGTGCCTGGAATTGCTCGTTCATCGCCGGATTCCCCGATGATGGCGAAACTGCTGGGGAAAGCGCGGCGCAGCATTGATCTGCATCAATGCCGTTGGCGGTTGATCCAGATCAAATCGGGGTTGATAGTGTGAAGCACCTAACCATGCGGACCCTCGAAGCCATGAGCATTGCCGAGCCACTGCAGGATTCGTGTGCCGGCGCGACGCGTTCCGACTGCAGGCACGGCCACGCCACGAATGGCTGCGAGGACTGCAAGGTCAGGCTGTTCAGCGTCTGCGCTGCGCTGGAGCCGTCCGAACTCGAGGAGCTCGACCGGATCAGCCAGGCAAAGCTGGTTCCGGCACGAACGACGCTGTTCGAGCAGAGTGCGCTGGCGGGGAGCGTGTTCAATGTCACCGACGGCGTCGTGCGGCTCTACAAATCATTGCCCGACGGCCGCCGTCAGATCGTGGGTTTCGCGCTGCCGGGCGACTTCCTCGGACTTGCGCTGCAAGACCGCTACGGCGTCACCGCGGAGGCGGTCAACGAGGTCGCGGTTTGCCGTTTCGTGCGATCGGCGTTCCTCGCCTATGTCGACGGCAAGCCGCATCTGCTGCGCCGCCTGCATGAGTTCGCGGGGCACGAGTTGAGCCTGGCGCAGGACCAGATGTTGCTGCTCGGACGGCGCAGTGCCGAGGAAAAGATCGCTGCATTCTTGCTCAACATGCAGGCGCGATACGCCCGGATCGGAAGCGTGTCCGTCACCGTGCCGCTGCCGATGAGCCGGCAGGACATTGCCGACTATCTCGGTCTCACCATCGAGACGGTGAGCCGTACGCTGACCCGCCTTGCGCGCGAGAAGGTGGTGTTGATCGTGCCCGATGGCGTGCGGCTGCTCGACCTCGAACGGCTCAAGCTGAGCGGCGCGAGCTGACGCTCCGGCGTCGGCTTTTGATCCAGCACAAGGCGATACGCGCGCAGGCGCGCTAGGTCTCTGCATCATATGCAGGAGACGACCCATGCCTCTCGACACCATCCTCGTCATGATCGCGGTCACAGCAATGTTCGCCACCATTGCCGCCGTTATTGCGTGGGGCGACCGGCAGACGCGCGATCTGTGATACTGTCGTGTGATCAGAGCCTTTCCGTTCCGATTGAATCGGAACGGGTCTCTGGATTGTTGCCTTGACGCGTTTTCGTCACGCGAACCGGTATCCTCTTCGCTGAAGACGCTCTATCTGATCGAGCCTTTGAAATTGTCGACGTCCGGCGAGGGCCGGGCGGGAAACAGCCGCGCGGTCGAGGAATTGTCGAGCCGGCGCTTGCATTTCGCTTCGTCGGCGTCCTTGTTCTCGGTGCGGTCCTTGTTCGAGTAGCGCTTCTTCGCGAACAAATCGTCCTGCCGGTTGACGATCAGCATGGCGTGGTCGCGCTCGAGCGTGTCGGGATTCTTGCGCTGCTCGTCGGAGCGGAACGTGCCGCCGACGATCTTGCCCGTCATCTCGTAGTCGCAGCCGGCCTTCCAGTCGCCCTGGTCCCACTTCCATCCCGTCGCTTTCACGGTACCGTTGCTCTCGGTGGTGATCTTGATGATGGCGTTATGGGCGAGCCAGATGCCGGCAAGCCCGTCGCGCTTGTCGTCAAAGCCCTCGAGCAGCGCCAGGCGTTCGCGCTGTAGTCCGTCGACGTGGCCGCGGGCATCGACGGTGAAGTGAACCTGGGAGCTCTGCTTGTTCCAGGCCGGGTGCAGGAATTCAGGATATTGCTGCGCCTGGCTCTTCACCCAGCTGCGCTGGTCGTCGATCAGCGCGCGCCGCGTCGCCTCGTCGAGGTGCGGCTGCAACGCCTTCCAGGCGCGGTTCAGCCGCCGGTCGTTGTCGGCCAGATCAGGGTCGGCGCAGATTTCCTCGTCCGTCGCCGTCTCCGGCCTGGTGCAGTCGAAGGTCGGGACGACGAAGGCGGTGTCCGCACTGTCGGATGCCGTATCCTTGCCGGCGGCAAAATAGCTGCCGGTGACCTGCCACATCGACGAGCAGTCGGCGAGGCCGTCCCCTTCCTCGTCGTCGATGGTGCCGACGATCCGCAAGGTCTCGCCCTGGCGGCGGAGTTTTAGTGACGGCGGCTTGGCGGGAGCGGCCGCTGCGTCGGCTTTCGGCTTGTCGGCCGCCGTATCCGTATTGACCGCCACGGTGCCGGCGAGCCAGCCACTACCCGAAGGCTTCAGGTCGGCGGTGAGCTTGCAGCTTCGCCGCCGGTCGCCGCCATAGTCGCCGCGCAGATCGGCGGCGAGGCGATAGGCGCCGCCGTCGGCCGGCGTCAGCGTGAGGCTGCCGAAGGCATTGACCCAGTTGCCGGCGAAGCCGGAACGGCCGGATGCCATTCCCTCAAGCGCGGCGGCGCGGCGCCGCAGGGCTTGCGCAAAACTCTCCTTCAATTCGTCCGCGTCGCTTTCGGCCAGCACCTCGGCGGCGTCGATGATCATCTCGTTGAACCAGGCCTGGTCGCGCTTCAAGAGCGGCTTGATGTTCGCCGGCATCTTGCCGAGCGCCGCGTCGAACGCCCGGTCGATCTGCGTCACCAGCCTGTCGGTGCCGGCCTTCCTGCAGTCCGCGGTCCTGATCGTGCTGTCGCCGCTATCGCCGCACAGCCTGATCGCGGTCGGCGCGCCGCTCGATGCCCGCAGATCGTCGTCCATCGCAACGGACGGGCCGCACGCAAGGACCGCGATGGCCGCGACGGCGGCCGCAAGCCGTGGAGAGCAAGGCATCGACGTCACCCGCGCGGCCGCGCCATGCGGCCCCTGCGGCTTGGGTCGCCCGCCGCGTGCGCCGGGTTCAAAATGTCGGCGGCGTGCAGGCCGAAATCACCTCGCACGGCTTGGCGCCGATGCAGCGGAAGCGGTGCGGGCGGCGGCTTTCGAAGTAATAGGCGTCGCCGGCGTTGAGCACCCGCCGCTCGTCGTCGACCGTGACCTCGAGCCGGCCCGAGACCACGATGCCGCCTTCCTCGCCCTCATGCACCAGCGGCACCCGGCCGGTGTCGCTGCCGGGCTCGTAGCGCTCTTTGAGGATCTGCAACGCCCGGCCGAACAGACTGTCGCCGATTTGCAGGTAGGAGATCGGCTTCTTGCCGATCTCGGTCAGCTCGTCGGCGCGATAGAACGCCTTGCGCGGCCGCTCCGGCTCGATCGCGAAGAATTCGGCAAGCCCCATCGGAATCCCGTCGAGGATGCGCTTGAGGGCGCCGACCGACGGGTTCATCTGGTTGGATTCGATCAGCGAAATCGTCGAATTGGTCACGCCGGAGCGCTTGGCGAGCTCGCGCTGCGACAGCTTGTGCCGCGCGCGGATGAATCGAAGCCGCCCGCCGATGTCGACGCTCATGACAGTTCCTTTGGCAAATCCCTGTTGCAGGTGTTGCGGATCGAACAAATATTGGCAGAGCGCCTCAACAAGATCAATGGCTTGCCGTGCGGCAGAAAAGGACTTGTTGAGTGCCTGGAAGAGTGGTCCGACTAGCATCAGTCAGCAATGGAGCGCCGCCGTGACCGTTCATCAGATTCCGAACACCATCAAGACCGACTCGTTCTGGATGCCATTCACGGCCAACCGGCAGTTCAAGAAGGCGCCGCGGCTGTTCTCCTCCGCCAAGGGCATGTACTACACCTCGGTCGACGGCCGGCAGGTGATCGACGGCTCCGCCGGTCTGTGGTGCGTCAACGCCGGCCACGGCCGCCCGCAGATCGCGGCCGCGGTCGAGCGGCAGCTGTCGACGCTGGACTTCGCGCCTTCGTTCAACATGGGCCACCCGCTGGCGTTCGATTTCGCCGAGCGGCTCGCCGAGATCGCCCCGAAGGGGCTGGATCGCGTCTTCTTCACCAATTCGGGCTCTGAATCGGTCGATACCGCGCTGAAGATCGCGCTGGCCTATCACCGCGCCGCCGGCCAGCCGAGCCGCACCCGTTTGATCGGCCGCGAGCGCGGCTATCACGGCGTCGGCTTCGGCGGCATGTCGGTCGGCGGCATGGTCGCCAACCGACGCCAGTTCGCCACTCATCTGCCCGGCGTCGACCACATCCGTCATACCCATGATCTCGCCCGCAACGCCTTCGCCAAGGATCAGCCGGAGCACGGCGCCGAGCTCGCCGACGATGTCGAGCGGATGGTGGCGCTGCATGGCGCCGACACCATCGCGGCGGTGATCGTCGAGCCGGTGCCGGGTTCGACCGCGGTGCTGCCGGCGCCGAAGGGCTATCTGCAGCGGCTGCGCGAGCTGTGCACCAAGCACGGCATCCTCCTGATCTTCGACGAGGTCATCACCGGCTTCGGCCGCCTCGGCACCCCGTTCGCCGCCAACTTCTACGGCGTGACGCCCGACATGATGACGACCGCGAAGGGCATCACCAACGGCACCGTGCCGTGCGGCGCGGTGTTCACCAGCCGCCAGATCCACGACGGGCTGATGGTTGGCCCGGACAACGCCATGGAGCTGTTCCACGGCTACACCTATTCGGCGCATCCGGTGGCCTGCGCGGCGGGTCTTGCCACGCTCGACATCTACAAGGACGAAGCTCTGCTGACCCGCGGCGCCTCGCTCGCCGACTACTGGCGCGATGCCCTGCATTCGCTGAAGGGCCTGCCGAACGTGGTCGACATCCGCAACCAGGGCCTGATGGGTGCGGTCGAAGTCGCGCCGCGCGATGGTGCCGTCGGCGCGCGCGGCTACGACATCATGGTCGATTGCTTCAACCGCGGCCTCTACTTCCGCATGAGCGGCGACTCGCTGGCATTGTCGCCGCCCCTGATCGTCGAGAAGTCGCATATCGACGACATCGTCTCGATCCTCGGCGACTCCATCAAGCGCGTGGCCTGATAATTGCTAGCTATATCTTAGCTGGCTCTACAAATTCCTGTCGCCGTTGCGAAGCAGAGTGGTTTCGCAGCGGCGATTGCGTTTTCGCTGCAGGATGTGAGGAAAAGTGAAGGTCCTTGTTCTCGGCAGTGGCGTGATCGGCGTCACCTCCGCCTATTACCTTGCGCGCGCCGGCCACGAGGTGACAGTGATCGACCGTCAGCCGAGGCCCGCGCTGGAAACCTCCTTTGCCAATGCCGGCGAAGTGTCGCCCGGATACTCATCGCCCTGGGCCGGCCCCGGCGTGCCGGTCAAGGCGGTGAAGTGGCTGTTGATGAAGCACGGCCCGCTGGTGATCCGCCCCAAGCTCGATCCCGTGATGTGGCTTTGGCTCTTGAAGATGCTGCGCAACTGCACCACGGCGCGCTACGCGGTGAACAAGAGCCGGATGATCCCGATCGCGGAATACAGCCGCGACTGCCTGCAGGCGCTGCGCAGCGAGATCGGCATCCGCTATGACGAGCGTGCGCGCGGCACGCTGCAGCTGTTTCGCGAGCAGGCCCAGCTCGATCACACCGGCGACGATATCGCGGTGCTGAAGCAGTACGGCGTGCCGTTCGAGGTGCTCGGCCGCGAGGGCTGCATCGCCGCCGAGCCCGCGCTGGCCGGCGTGAAGGAAAAGTTCGCCGGCGGCCTGCGGCTGCCGCATGACGAGACCGGCGACTGCCACATGTTCACGCAGGCCCTGGCGCTGGAAGCCGAGAAGCTCGGCGTGCGCTTCAACTTCAATGTCGGCATCGACGGGTTGAATGCGGACACGACGCGGATCACCGGCGTCGCGACCAGCGCGGGGATGATGACGGCGGATGCCTATGTGCTGGCGCTCGGCAGCTATTCGCCGATCCTGCTGCGGCCGCTCGGCATCTCGCTGCCGGTCTATCCGGTCAAGGGCTATTCGATCACCGTGCCGATCAAGGACGCGTCCGGCGCGCCGGAATCGACCGTGATGGACGAGAGCTACAAGGTCGCGATCACGCGGCTCGGCAATCGCATCCGCGTCGGCGGCACCGCCGAGATCTCGGGCTATTCGACCAAGCTCTACGCCGCGCGGCGCGCGACGCTGGACCATTCGGTGACCGACCTGTTTCCGCGCGGCGGCGACCTGCCCAGGGCCACCTTCTGGTGCGGGCTGCGCCCGATGACGCCGGACGGCCCGCCGGTGATCGGCGCGACGCGCTTTGCCAATCTCCACCTCAACACCGGCCACGGCACGCTGGGCTGGACGATGGCCTGCGGCTCCGGCCGGGTGCTGGCGGACATGCTTTCGGGCAAGCAGCCCGAGATCGACACCAAGGAGCTGTCGATCAAGCGCTACGATGTCAGGTTCGGTTAGGCCTCATCGCCGCACGCGAGCCACTATTCGGCGGCGTTCTTCACGGGCGGTTCGACATCGTCGTCTCGCTTCGTTGCCGTCCAGTTCGACAGCGCATTCGAGAACCGGTCGAGATAGAGATACACGACCGGCGTGGTGAACAGCGTGAGCGCCTGGCTCACGATCAGGCCGCCGACCATCGCATAGCCGAGCGGCTGGCGGATTTCCGATCCCGTTCCGGTGCCCAGCATTAGCGGGACGCCGCCGAGCAGCGCCGCCATCGTCGTCATCATGATCGGGCGGAAGCGCAGCAGGGCCGCTTTCCGGATCGATTCACGCGGCGACAGATGCTCCTCGCGTTCGGCGGCGATCGCGAAGTCGACCATCATGATGCCGTTCTTTTTCACGATCCCGATCAGGAGGATGATGCCGATCAGCGCGATCAGGCTGAAATCGAACCCGAACGCCATCAGGATCGCCAGCGCGCCGACCCCGGCCGATGGCAGTGTGGACAGGATCGTGAGCGGATGGATGTAGCTTTCATAGAGCACGCCGAGGATCAGGTAGACCACGACCAAGGCGGCCAGGATCAGCAGCGGCACCGAGCTCAGTGATTGCTGGAAGGCCTGCGCGGTGCCTTGGAAACTCGAGCTGAGCGTGGCTGGAGCACCGAGATCGGCGACGGCGTTCTGGATCGCATCGGTGGCCTGGCCGAGCGCCACCCCTTGCGCGAGGTTGAAGCTGATCGTGGTCGCAGGAAACTGCCCCTGGTGCGCGATCGCGAGCGGGCGCACCGGAATCGTGGTCCACTTGCAGAACACGGAGAGCGGCACCTCGTCCCCCGTGGTCGGCGACTTGATGTAGATCTTGTTGAGCGTGTCGAGCTTGCCCTGCAATTCGGGGAGGATCTCCAGAATGACGTGATAGCTGTTGAGCTGGGTGAAGTATTGGGTCACCTGGCGCTGGCCGAACGCGTCGTACAGCGTGTCGTCGATCAGTTGCGGCTGGATGCCGAAGCGCGACGCGGTGTCGCGATCGATGGTCAGCGTCAGCGTCGTTCCCTCGGTCTGCTGGTCGGTGGCGACGTCGCGCAGTTCCGGCAGCGTCTTCATCCTGGCCAGAATCTTCGGCGCCCATTCGTTCAGCTCGTCGAGCTTTGCATCCTGCAGCGTGTATTCGAACTGGGTCCGCGTGGCGCGGCCGCCCAGCCGGACGTCCTGGGACGCCTGCATGTAGAGACGTGCTCCCTCGACCGCCTCGAGCTTCGGCCGCAGCCGTGCGATGATCTGCTGCGCATTCGCGTCGCGCTCCTCGCGCGGCTTCAGCGTGATGTACATGCGACCCGAATTCAGCGCGGTGCCGCCACCGCCGATGAACTCGGCCATGCTCTCCACCGCGGGATCGGCCCGAACGATCCTGCTGAGTTCTTCCTGATGCCGCTCCATGTCGGCGAAAGAAATATCCTGGGCCATCTCCGACACGGCGTTCAGGAAGCCGTTGTCCTGTTGCGGGAAGAATCCCTTCGGAATGATCACGAACAGATAGACCGACAGTGCGACCGTCGCGAAGAAGATGCAGAGCGTGGTCCGGCTCCAGCTCAGCGCCAGGTCGAGGCCCCGTTGATAGCCATGCAGCATCCTGTCGTATGCCGCCTCGCTCCATTGGTAGAGCCGGCCGTGCTTCGTCTCGCCATGCGCGCGCAGGAAGCGCGATGCCATCATCGGCGTCAGCGTCAGCGACACCACCAGGGAGACGAAGATCGCCATCGCAAGGGTCACCGCAAATTCGCGGAACAGCCGGCCGATCACGCCACCCATCAGCAGCAGCGGGATCAGCACCGCGACCAGCGAGATGCTGATGGATAGGATCGTAAACCCGATCTCACCGGCGCCCTGCAGTGCTGCCGCGAGCGGCCGCGCGCCCTGCTCGACGTACCGCGTGATGTTTTCCAGCATCACGATGGCGTCGTCGACCACGAAGCCGACGGCGATCGTCAGTGCCATCAGCGAAAGGTTGTCGAGCGTGTAGCCGAACACCCACATCAGCGCGCAGGCGCCGAGCAGCGCGAGCGGCACGGTCACGGCGGGGATCACCGTCGCCCAGAAGCTGCGCAGGAACAGGAAGATCACCATGACGACCAGAACGATGGTGATGAGCAGCGTGATCTGCACGTCCTCGACGGCGGCGCGGATGGTCAATGTCCGGTCGCTGATGATCTTGATCTTGATGGCGGGCGGAATCGCGGCAACGAGCCTCGGAAGCTGCTCCTTGATCCTGTCGACCGTTCCGATGACGTTGGCGCCGGGTTGCTTGAAGATGACGAGGAACACGCCGCGTTTGCCGTCCGCCCAGGCGACCCGCTTCATGTCCTCCGGCCCGGCGACGGCCTGGCCGATGTCGCGAATCCGCAACGGGCCGCCGTTGCGGTAGGCGATGATCACGTCATTCCAGTCCTTGGTATCCGGCAGCTGATCGTTGGCGTAGATCGTGTAGGCACGGCTCGTGCCGTCGATGTTGCCCTTCGGACTGTCGACCGTCGTGATCGCGATCTGGCTGCGGATATCTTCCAGCGAGAGCCCCTTGGCGACCAGCTTGGCGGGATCGATCTGCACGCGAATCGAAGGCTTCTGCTGCCCGCCGATGAACACCTGGGCGACGCCCGAAATCTGACTGATCTGTTGCCCGAGCTGGGCGTCGACCGCATCGCTCACGGTGATGAGCGGCAGGGTGTCCGAGGTCGCCGACAGCAGCAGGATCGGCGAGTCCGCCGGGTTGACCTTGCGATAGGTCGGCGGCGTCGGCAGGTTCTTGGGCAACTGGCCGCCTGCGGCATTGATCGCCGCCTGGATGTCGTTGGCGGCGCCATCGATGCTGCGGTTCAGGTCAAACTGAATGGTGACCGCGGTCGACCCGAGCGAACTCGTCGAGGTCATTTGCGCAATGCCCGGAATCTGCGCGAATTGCCGCTCCAGCGGCTGCGCAACCGAGGAGGCCATGGTTTCGGGGCTGGCGCCGGGGAGACTTGCGGAGATCTGGATGGTCGGAAAGTCGACTTGCGGCAGCGGCGCGACCGGCAGCAGGGGATAGGCGACCATTCCGACGAACAGAATGCCGGCCATCAGCAGCGAGGTGCCGATCGGGTAGCGGATAAACCGAGATGAGATGCTCTCGTTCATTTCTGCGATCCAAATGAACGGCAGGCGCATCTTTTCCCGAATGTCGGGAGTCGTCCTCGAAAGCTCGAGCGCGAACGCGCGTTTTCCTCGCCATGGCCGATCGGCAGATCGCGGAGTTTGCCTCCGCGTCTACCTGTTTTTTGCCAGCATAATCATTCCGGAGCACGGCGCGCGAATGGAAACGTCGGATCGCGCATTCGACGTTCGTTCAATGGCCGGGATTCGCGCATCGTTATCGCCGTTTGGGACGCGTCAAACATGTCCCTGGCGTGGA
The DNA here is from genome assembly GCF_056837965.1 of Bradyrhizobium ferriligni. NCBI lineage: Bacteria > Pseudomonadati > Pseudomonadota > Alphaproteobacteria > Hyphomicrobiales > Nitrobacteraceae > Bradyrhizobium > Bradyrhizobium ferriligni. Next base: position 79,868 of record NZ_JBXEJO010000025.1, on the reverse strand, counting down.
ATATATCGTGGGACGACATATTATTGCGCGCCCGGTTGGCTCGACGCCACCAGGAGCGTCATGACCGTTCACGCACGGCTTCGGGCTGTTTGCTGCGACTTGCTCGTGCAACGGTCTTAGGCGATGTCGAACTCGTCCTGCATCGCCGTCACGGTGGCGCGAAGCTCTCTTTCCTTTGCCTCATCCAGCGCGGTCTCGCGTGTGCCGCCGAGATCCCAGCTCGGCGTATAGCCCTTGAGCCGGATCAGCTTCAGGCCTGTGACACCGGACCGTCTTTCCAGTTCGGCCGTGATCTCGTGCTGCATTTGAAGTGTCTTCATGCGGGGAGCACCTCCCGAACGTTCGTTCTCCGGCCTAACAAGGCCGGCCAGTTCAAGTTCCTCGCGCCGCGCAGAACGCCGCTCCATCCTGCGGCGATGGCTTAGGAACGCCCGCCTTGCGCAACACGTTGCTCCGGTCCGAACCAGGAAAGGATTTCGCATGAAGAAACTGGCAACGATCGGTCTCGCTGCGGCGATAATGCTGTCGACTTCGTTCGCCTTCGCGCAGGGGGGCGGCGCCGGTGGCGGATCGGCGGGCGGTGCGAGCGCGGGGACGGGCAGTTCGGGTACGGGAACCGGTACCGGAGGCACCACCGGCATGGGCCAGGGCTCGGGAATGAGCAATCCACCCGGCAGCACGACCGGCAACATGAACAACCCGGGCACCTCGACGCCGAATTACTCGACCGACCCCAACAACAATTCCGCGACAGGGACCGGGACGTCGAACCTGCCCGGCAACAACAGCGGAACGCGGACCAATCCGCGATGATCGCAAAAGCCCCGCCTCAGCGCGGGGTTTTTCGTTACGGGCGCGATGGGCCAATGAAAAAGCCCGGCACAATGGCCGGGCTGAATTGCAAATATGAACAGATATGTATGTACCAGGCTTGGCAATGCGGCGATCTAGCCGAATGCCGATCTGATCGTCTGTGCACTTTAGCACACTGGCGCGGCCTTCTTGTTCGGCTCACGCCTCGTCATCGGCCGCCGCCATCGCATCCGGCCGCGGGCTTATGCGGCTCATATGCCGCAGAGCCTGCGGCGCTCTCGAATTCATATCCCGCCCTGAAGATATTGAGCCCAATGCAAGCGCTCCCGCGGACGCCAGGCCGCCGAGGCTCGGCCGGACGCGCGTGAGCGAACGGGAATAGGTGATGTCATGTCTTCGCTTCAGATTGCTATCGGCGACCGGATCATCGAGCCGATGATCGCGCTTGCCGGCTGCACGACGCAACAGCGCATCGTCGTGGCCGGCACGAGGAGCATGGAATTGATGTTCGAGCTGCAGCGGCGCGGCTATGCGCGCGCGGCGGCGTCGGGCAATTGCGGCCGCCCGGCCGGTCAGTACGACGTTGCGCTGGTCGATTGGCGGCGGCGCACGCTTCTCGCACTCGAGCCGGCGCTGGACTGGTTGACGAATGTCCTCAGCGCCCGCGCGGTGCTGGTGGTGTGGGTCGATGCACAGAAGGCCCCGGCCAACCAAAGCCTGCGGGCGTCGCTGGAGCGGCGCGGCTTCGTCGTCGAGCAGGGCATCGTGCATCAATGCGGCTGCGCGCTGTCGGCGCGGCGGTCGCAAGCCCATCCGCTGCAGCTGGCGGCGTGACGCGCTGATCGCGGCTTATTGCTAAGGGAAACCGCCATGTCCAAGGTGCGACGCGCCGTGATCCGCGAATGGATGTTGCTGGCACGCGAAAAACGGCAATCCAGCGAGCAGGCATCGGCCTTCGCAGCGTCGGCGCTGCAGCGGCATGACTTGCCGCACAGCAGCCGGCGAACACCGCATGCAATCATCATGCGTTGGCTGCTGCCACGGACCGGACGTCCTTGAGCGGCGGCCGCCGCTTCGCTCACCGCGGGCTACGATGGTTACGGTCGGCGCGACGGCTTTGGGTTGGCCTTCTTCGCGAGCTTTGCCGTTGTGCCGACCGGCTGCACCCGCAAGCCGTCCACGAACACGTCCAACAGCCTGAGCGCAGTGGTCTGCCAGCCGGGCTGGTCGTGCATGTAGCACATGCCGATCAGCGCCCGCAGCACGTCCTCGGCGCTGATGTCGCCGCGGATCGCGCCGGCGGCGACCGCGCGCGCGAGCAGGGTGCCGATCGCCTTGGTCAGGCGGTCGAACGAATAGGCATGCAATTCGGTCGAGCCGTGCGCGACCAGCGCCAGTGCCGCGACCATGCCCTTCTTGGTGGCGACGAATTCCACATTGGCGCGCAGCCAGCGCCGCAGCGCCTCGACCGGCTCGGGCGCATTCTCCAGTTGCTCGGCCAGATCGCCGAGTTGCTCGACCTCGCGGCGATAGACCGCCTCATACAGCGCCTCGCGGGTCGGAAAGTGGCGATACAGCGTGCCGATGCCGACGCCGGCATGGCGCGCCACCGCTTCGAGGCTCGCCTCGCTGCCGCCGGCCGAGAACACGGCCTTGGCCGCTTCCAGCACGCGCTCGCGATTGCGCACGGCGTCGGCGCGGGGCTTGCGTGCAATTTCTGGCGATCGACCGGCCATTAGTTTTTTCATTGGCTTTTTCTTTTCACCCTCCCTTGTAAACGGAGGATGCCTCCGTATATGGCGACCAGCACCGGGCCTGACAAGGCGCGCCGATACTGCATCGGCGGCCACGGGCTTCCGTTGCCTCGATTCAACCCGACCATACACGGATCGGAGCCCTGCATGAATCTCCCACTCAGTCTCACCATCAACGGTGTCCGCCGGGAAATTGTCCTCGACGACCCCCGCGTGACCCTGCTCGACCTGTTGCGCGAGCGCCTCGATCTCACCGGCACCAAGAAGGGATGCGACCGCGGCCAGTGCGGCGCGTGCACCGTCCTGGTCGATGGCCGCCGCATCAATTCCTGCCTCGCGCTTGCCGTCAGCCACGACGGCGCCGAGATCACAACCATCGAAGGCGTCGCGCGCGGCGACCAGCTGCATCCGGTGCAGGCCGCCTTCATCGCCCATGACGGCTTCCAGTGCGGCTTCTGCACGCCGGGCCAGATCATGAGCGGCATCGGCCTGATCCAGGAAGGCCAGGCCGGCGACGATCCGGAGCGCGTGCGCGAATGCATGAGCGGCAATCTGTGCCGCTGCGGGGCCTATCAGGGAATCACCGAGGCCGTGCTCGAGGCGCAGGGCGACATCAACGCGACCAGGCAGAGGCGCTCCGCATGATGAACTTCGATTATGTCAGGCCGGCCAGCGTCGCGGACGCGATCGCGGCGGCATCCGAAAAGGGCGCGAGCTATCTCGCCTCCGGCACCAATCTGCTCGATCTGATGAAGAGCGGCGTCAGTCGGCCGAGCCTTCTCGTCGACGTCACGCGTCTGCCGGGGCTCGAGCGCATCGAGCATCTGGCCGACGGCGGCTTGCGGATCGGCGCGCTGGTGCGCAATGCCGATCTCGCGCATGACACCGGGTTCGCGCGCAACTATCCGGCGGTCGCCGAGGCGTTGCTGTCGGGCGCCTCCGCCCAGCTGCGCAATGCCGCGACCGTCGGCGGCAATCTGATGCAGCGAACGCGCTGTGCCTATTTCTACGACGCCGGCAGCGCCTGCAACCGGCGCTGGCCGGGCGCCGGCTGCGACGCGCTGAAGGGCGAGAACCGCCTGCACGCGGTGCTTGGCTGGAGCGAGGGCTGCATCGCGACCCATCCGTCGGATTTCTGCGTGCCGCTGGTCGCGTTCGACGCCGTCGTCGAGATCGAGGGCAAGACCGGCCGGCGCGAGCTGCCGCTCGAGGCGCTGCACCGTCTGCCGGGCGAGACGCCGGAGCGCGAGACGGCGCTGGAGCGCGGCGACCTGATCGTCGCGCTGCGGCTGTCGGCGGAAGCGCAAGGCTTCTCCGGGCATGCCCGCTACATCAAGGTGCGCGAGCGCACCTCCTATGCGTTCGCCGTGGTCTCGGCTGCGGCCGGCTTGCGCATCGAGGATGGAAAAATCCGCGAGGCGCGGCTCGCGCTCGGCGGCGTCGCGGCAAAGCCGTGGCGGGCGCGCGAAGCCGAGCAGCTGCTCGCCGGCCGCACGCTGGATGCGGCGACCTATCGCGAGGCGGCGCGCGCGGCGCTCGCAGGCGCAAAACCGTCCGGCGACAACGCCTTCAAGATCGAGCTCGCGCAGCGCATCGTCGTGCGCGCGCTCACCCTTGCTGCCGCAGGCACGCCGGATCGCATTCCCGCGCTGCCGGGCTCTCCCTTCTCATCCGTTGCAGGAGCGTAATGCATGACGGCTGAACTCAATCTGACCCGCGACCCCGCCCACCTCAGGCACGGCTCGAATATCGGCCAGCCGCTGACCCGCACCGACGGAACGCTGAAGGTGACCGGAAAGGCGCGCTATGCCGCCGACAATCATCCGCCCGGCATGGTCTATGCCGTGATCGCGACCAGCTGCATCGCGCGCGGCCGCGTCACCGCGCTCGACGTCGCCGCCGCCAGGCGCCACCCCGGCGTCATCGACGTGATGACGCCGGCGCACAAGCCGGAGCTGGCTGAAGACCCCGACGCCAAGGGCAATCCGTTCGCCTTCCGCATGGAGCTCTTGCAGAGCGACGAGGTGCGCTACGCCAACCAGGCGATCGCGGTCGTGATTGCCGAGACGCTGGAGGCTGCCACCGAAGGCGCCGCGCTGCTGTCGCCGCGCTATCAGGTCGAGATCGCGCGTGTCGGTCTCGACGCCGGCGAAGCCTATGCGCCGCCGGTGGTCGGCATCGGCAATCCCGCCGAGGTCCGCCACGGCGATATCGACGCGGGCCTTGCCGCGGCATCGAAGCGGATCGACGCAACTTACGAGACGCCGGCGCAGTATCACAACGCGATGGAGCCGCACGCGATCGTCGCGGTGTGGGACGGCGACCGTTTGTTCCTCGACACGCCGAGCCAGGGCATGGCGATGGCGCAGATGCGGATCGGCGGCCTGTTCGGCGTTCCGCCCGGCAATATCCACATCAACAGCCCGTTCCTGGGCGGCGGCTTCGGCTCTAAGGGCCTGGTCTCCGGGCCGCAGGTGCTCGGCGTCATGGCGGCAAAGCTGGTCGGGCGTCCGGTCAAGCTGGTGCTGCGGCGGAGCCAGATGTATGGCCCGGTCGGCCATCGTCCGCAGACCCGCCAGCGCATCCGGATCGGCACCGACGATGCCGGCCTGCTGACCGCGCTCGATCACGAAGCGCGCGTCACGACATCGAGCTTCGACGATTTCTACGAGCCTGCGGCCGACGCCTCGCACACGCTCTATGCGAGCCCGGCAATCCGCACCGCGCATGAGGCGGTGCGCGTCGACACCGGCACGCCGCTGTTCATGCGCGCGCCGGGCGAGGCCACCGGATCGATCGCGCTGGAAAGCGCGATCGACGAGGCGGCGTTCGCGTGCGGCATCGATCCCTTGGAATTCCGGCTGAAGAACTACGCCGAGGTCGAGCCGACCACCGGCAAGCCGTTTTCCTCCAAGGCGCTGCGGCAGTGCTACGCCAGGGCGGCCGAACGTTTCGGCTGGGCGGGGCGTCCGCTGCAGCCAAGGCAGATGCGCGACGAGAACGGCTTTCTGGTCGGCTGGGGCATGGGCACCGCGACCTTCCCGGCGCTGATGTTCCAGGGCAATGCCCGCGCCGTGATCCGCGCCGACGGACGCGGCGTGATGGAGAGCGGCGCGCATGACATGGGGCAGGGCGCCTGGACCGCGCTCACGCAAATCTCGGCCGACGCGCTCGCGCTCGATCTCGAGCAGATCTCGTTCCTGTCGGGTACGTCGGACCTGCCGGATGCCGGCATCGCCGGCGGCTCCGCGCACACTGCAACGGTCGGTGCCGCGATCCACAATGCCGGTGCGGCGGTGATCGCAAAGCTCGCCGAGCTTGCGACCTCCGACCAGCACTCGCCGCTGTTCGGCGCCGGCAATGCCGGCGTGGTGGCGCGGGCTGGGCGGCTCCATCGCCGCGACGATGACGCGCGCAGCGAAAGCTACGCCGAGATCCTGGCGCGTGCCGGCGTTGCCGAGGTCGAGGCCTCCGGCACGGGTGCGGCCGATCCGGCGGCGCAATCGCAATATGCGATGCACGCGCATGGCGCTGTCTTTGCCGAGGTGAAGGTCGATCCGGAACTCGGCCAGATCCGCGCCACGCGGCTGGTCGGCGCGTTCGCCGCAGGGCGCATCATCAATCCGTTGATGGTGCAGAGCCAGCTCCGCGGCGGCATGATCTGGGGCCTTTCCTTCGCGCTGCACGAGGAGGCGGTGATGGACAAGCGGTCCGGCCGCATCCTGAATGCGAACCTTGCCGAGTATCATGTGCCCGTGAATGCCGACGTGCCGCCGATGGATGTCATCACGGTCGACGAGCACGATCCCCATGTGAACCCGCTCGGTATCAAGGGCGTCGGCGAGATCGGCATTACCGGCAGCGCAGGAGCCGTCGCCAACGCCGTCTTCCACGCCACCGGCATCCGCGTGCGGAATTTCCCGATCAAGATCGAGGAAGTGGTGATGGGGTTGAGGTGATGCGTCTTGACGTGAGGGCTCCGTAATAACAGGTGTCGTCCCGGCGAAAGCCGGGACCCATAACCACGAATGTGAGTTATGGCAGGACGCTGGGGCCGCTTCCCCTTCGACAGTCAAGATTGGTGGTTATGGGTCCCGGCTTTCGCCGGGACGACGAGTGGAGAGAGTGGGGCCGTCACCCCGCGGCCGTCACGCAGTTCACCCACAGCACCACGGCCTTCGCATCGCGCGCCGGGTTGGAAAACCGGTGCGGGCGGCGGCTGGCGAAGCGGAAGCTGTCGCCCTGTTTCAGCGTCCAGGTCTCGGTGTCCACCGTCAGCGTCATCTCGCCCTGGAGCACGAGGCCGGCTTCCTCGCCGTCATGGGTATAGAACTCGTCGCCGGTGTTGCCGCCGGGCTCGAGATGCACCAGGAACAGATTGAGCCGGCTCTCGCTGCCGGCGGGACTCAGCAGTTGCTTTGAAATTCCGGTGCGCCACAGCTTCAGCTCGGCGCGCTGCACCTCGCGGGTCACGACGCCGCCGGCGCCGTCATCCTTGGGCGTCGCGCCGAACAGCGCGGCGATGCCGACGCCGAGCACGTCGGCCAATGTCGCCAGCACGCGCAGCGAGGGCGACGACAGGCCGCGCTCGATCTGGCTGATGAAGCCGATCGACAGATCGGTGCGCGCGGCAACCGCCTCCAGCGACATCTCCTTGCTGCGGCGCAGGTCGCGGATGCGGCGCCCGACCGCGAGATCCATCGCGGGCTCGGCCGGCTTGCTGGCCGGCTTTCTGGCGGCGCGGCGTGCCGTTGCGGGCTTCGCTGCCGCGCCTTTACGCATTCTCTTGCCGCCGCTCACGTCAGTCCGCTTCCTTCATGTGCATGAAAATCGCTTGCATTGACCGCGGTTTCGTGACCACAATTTCATATTGGTGAAAATAGGCCGGAACGGCGCCGCCCGCAACCAAAAGCGCGAAACGCGCGGGCGATGCGGCGCCAGGGCCAGCTTCGGGAGGTGTTGCGATGTCGTTTCAGCGTCTCGTCCAGGCCGCGGTCGCGGCGCTTGCCCTTGCCTTGAGCGCGCCGTCAGGGGCGCAGCAGGTGCTCAAGGTCGGCTCGACCCCGACCGGCATTCCCTTCACCTTCCTCGACACCAAGACCAATTCGATCCAGGGCATCATGGTCGATCTCGCCACCGAGATCGGCAAGGACGCCGGCTTTACCGTGCAGATCGAGCCGATGCAGTTCTCGGCGCTGATCCCTTCGCTGACCGCGAACAAGATCGACATCATTGCCGCCGCGATGTTCGCCACCGCCGCGCGCAAGGAGGTGATCGACTTCTCCGAGCCGGTCTACACCTATGGCGAGGGCCTCGTGGTGCCGAAGGCCGACACCAAGGCCTATGCCTCGCAGGAGGATCTGAAGGGCACGGTGGTCGGCGCCCAGGTTGGCACCGCCTTTGTCGACGCGCTGAAGAAGACCGGGCTGTTCAGCGAGGTCAAGGTCTACGACACCATTCCCGACATCCTGCGCGACGTGAATGCCGGCCGCCTCAAGGCCGGCTTCGCCGACTATCCGATCCTCGCCTACAATCTGCAGCAGGGCAATTTCGCCGACGTGCGGCTGGTCGACGGCTACAAGCCGGTCACCGTCGGCACGGTCGCGATCGGCGTCCGCAAGAGCGACACCGAGCTGCTCGCGAAGATCAACGCCTCGCTCGGGAAGCTGAAGGCCAACGGCACGATCGCAAAGATCCTGGAAAAGTGGGGCCAGAAGGCCAGCGCGTCGTGACAGCGCGATCCGTCATCCTGAGGAGCGCGTAGCGCGTCTCGAAGGATGCACGGCCCGGCTGGTGGCCGTCGACCCTTCGAGACGCGCTGCGCGCTCCTCAGGGTGACGGAAACAATATTCGTGCACGTGACGGAACTGGATACGTTTAGCTGAGCCGATGCAAAAATTCTTCCATGACGCCGTCGAGTTCGTGCCGATCCTGCTGCAGGGTGTCTGGCTGACCATCGTCGTCACCGTCGGCTCGCTCGTCCTTTCGACCGTGCTCGGGCTGGTGTGGGCCTTGATGCGGGTGTCCGGCATCGGCGTCCTGGTCGGCCTCAGCGCCTCCCTGATCAACGTGATCCGCGGCATCCCGATCATCGTGCTGCTGTTCTACATCTATTTCGTGATGCCGGATTTCGGCATCGCGCTGTCGGCGCTGCAGGCCGCGATCATCGGGCTCGGCATCGCCTATTCGGCCTATCAGGCGGAAAATTTCCGCGCCGGCATCGAGGCGATCGACAAGGGACAGATCGAGGCGGCGCAGACCATCGGGATGGGCTGGTGGCTCACCATGCGCCGCGTGGTGCTGCCGCAGGCGGTTCGGATCATCCTGCCGCCCTACGGCAACATCATGATCATGATGCTGAAGGATTCCTCGCAGGCGTCCACCATCACCGTCGCCGAACTGGCGCTGCAGGGCAAGCTGATCGCCTCCTCGACCTTCAAGAACACCAGCGTGTTCACGCTGGTGGCGCTGATGTACCTCACCATGAGCATTCCGCTCATCCTGCTGGTTCGGCACTTCGAGAACAAGGCGAACCGCAAATGATCGAGCTCCGCGACGTCCACAAGAGTTTTGGCAAGGTCGAGGTGCTGAAAGGCATCACCGCCTCCGTCGCGAAGAGCGAGGTGGTCTGCATCATCGGCCCGTCCGGCTCCGGCAAGTCGACCATCCTGCGCTGCATCAACGGGCTCGAGAGCTACGATCGCGGCGAGATCAGCGTCGAGGGTGCGCGCGTCGACAGCAATGACCGCTCGATCGTGGCGATCCGCACCCAGGTCTCGATGGTGTTCCAGCGTTTCAACCTGTTCCCGCACCGCACCGCGCTCGAGAACGTCATCGAGGGGCCGCTTTACGTGAAGAAGGAGCCGCGCGAGCAGGCGGTCGCCCGCGGCCGCGCGCTGCTCGCGCAGGTCGGGCTCGCCGACAAGGCCGAGGTGCATCCGCCAAAACTCTCCGGCGGCCAGCAGCAGCGCGTCGCGATCGCGCGGGCGCTGGCGATGCAGCCGAAGGCGATCCTGTTCGACGAGCCGACCTCCGCGCTCGATCCCGAGTTGGTCGGCGAGGTGCTGTCGGTGATGCGCAAGCTCGCCGACGACGGCATGACCATGGTTGTCGTTACCCATGAAATGGGCTTTGCCCGCGACGTCGCCGACCGCGTGCTGTTCATCGACGGCGGCGTCATCGTCGAGCAGGGCGCCGCCAAATCCGTCCTCAACCAACCCCAGCACCCGCGCACCCAGGATTTCCTGCGCCGCGTGCTGCATCCGCTGTGATCAGGTCACCTGTAATGAACGCGCCTATTCGCCTGCCGCTGCCACCGAGCCTCTACGCCGACACCGCGGTGGAGGCGACGCCGACGCCTCAACTGACATCGGACAAGAGCGTGCCGGTCGCGATCATCGGCGGCGGCTACACCGGCCTGTCGACTGCGCTGCATCTCGCCGAGCAGGGCGTGCTCGCGACCGTGCTGGAGGCGCAAGAGCCGGGCTGGGGCGCCTCCGGCAACAATGGCGGCCAGACCAATCCCGGGCTCAAGCACGATCCCGACCGGATCGAGCAGGATTTCGGCGCCGATCTCGGCCGCCGCATGATCGAATTCTCCTACGGCACCACCGACTTCACGCATGATCTGATCCGCCGCTACCAGATCCCCTGCGAGGCGCGGCAGAGCGGCACGCTGCGCGCCGCCTACAACGAAGCCAGCGCGGCAGCGATCGAGACCACGGCCAAGCAGTGCATCCGGCGCGGCATGCCGGTGAAGCTGCTCGACGCCGCCGAGATGCGGGCGGTGACCGGCAGCGACCGTTACCTCTGCGCCATGCTGGATGCGCGCGGCGGCGATTTGCATCCGCTGAGCTATGCGCGCGGGCTCGCGCGCGCCGCGATCGGGGCCGGCGTCGCCGTCCATGGCGAGACCCCGGCGCTGTCGCTCCGCCGCGACGGCGGCCGGTGGCGGATCGAGACGCCGCGCGCGGTCGTGCTCGCCGACAAGGTGCTGCTCGCGACCAACGGCTTTACCGATGATCTCTGGCCGGCACTCCGCCGCAGCATCGTGCCGGTGTTCTCGTCGATCGCGGCGACCGCGCCGCTGTCCGACGAGATCGCGCGCGCGATCATGCCGACCCGGCGCGTGCTCTACGAAAGCGGCCACATCACGGTCTATTACCGCATCGACCAGCACAATCGGCTCTTGATGGGCGGCCGCGGCCCGATGCGCTGGATCAGCAAGCCGACTGACGTCGCCTATCTGATCCGCTACGCCGAGCGGCTGTGGCCGCAGCTCAAAGGCGTCAGCTGGACCCACGGCTGGAACAGCCGCCTTGCCATCACCGCCGATCACTACCCGCATGTCCATGAGCCCGCGGAGAATTTGCTGATCTCGCTCGGCTGCAACGGCCGCGGCGTCGCGCTCTCGACCGCGATGGGCGCAGAGCTGGCCCGCCGCCTGATCGGCGGCCCCAAGGCCGAGATCGACATGCCCGTGACCGGTATCAAACCGATCCCGATGCACGCCTTCTGGCGGGTCGGCGTCACCACGGCCGTGCTGACCGGCCGGGTGCGGGACCGGCTCGGTGTGTGAGGCATTTAACACAATTACAGAATGTGCTGGGCTAATCTCGCGCGTCGGATATATTCGCAGTCTTTACTGGAAGGCTGTTCATGCAGTGCGAGCGATGCGGCCGCGCAAACCGGGCTGGCAACGATTATTGTGAAGATTGCGGTGCGCCGTTAGGCCTCAAATGTGACTCCTGTCAGCATGTGAACGGGCCCTCCAGCCGCTTCTGCGGCCGCTGCGGCACCGCGGTCGCCGCGGGCGGCGTCCGTCCCGATGCGCCTTCGCAACGGCTGCTTCGTTCGCTCAGCACCAAGGGCGGCGAGCGCAAGAACCTCACTCTGCTGTTTGCCGATATCCGCAACTCGACCAACCTGATCGACAGCCTCGGCGATCCCGAGCTCGGCATGCGGCGCCTCGAGCCGGTGCTCGACCTGATGAAGGAGGCCGTCCACCGCTACGACGGCATCGTCAACAAGATCCAGGGCGACGGCGTCATGGCGCTCTTCGGCGCGCCGCCGCGCCCGCACGAGGACCATGCGGTCCGCGGCTGTCTCGCCGCGCTCGCCATGCAGGATTCGGTGGCGAGGCTCGCCGATCCCGGCATGCAGATCCGGGTCGGGCTGCACACCGGCGAAGTCGTCGTTCAGACGGTGGAAAACACCATCTACCAGACCTACGACGCCGCCGGCGCCAACGTCCATATCGCCAACCGGATGGAGCAGATGGCCGATGAGGGGGCGATCCTCATCACGCGGGACACCTATCTCGGCGCCAGACAATTCGTCGAGGTCGTGCCGCTCGGCATGCAGACCATTCGCGGCATCTCGATGCCGGTGGAGGTGTTCAGGCTGACCGGGCTGCTCAGCGCGCCCGCCAGCGACGTTTTCCGCAGCGGCCGCCGCCTGACCTCGATGGTCAACCGCACCGAGCAGATGGCGGCGTTGGAGCATGAGCTGTCACGTGCGGTTGCCGGCGACGGCCGGGTCGTCGGCATGGTCGGCGATGCCGGCATCGGCAAGAGCCGGCTTTGCTTCGAGTTCGCCGAAAATTGCCGCCGCAAGGGCATTCGCGTCTACGAGGCGCGCGTGCTGGCGCATGGCCGCGCAACACCGTTCCAGCCCGTGCTCGAGCTGCTGCGCGACATCTTCGGCATCCGCGTCAAGGAGCCGATCGAGACATCCCGGCGTCGCGTCATCGACCGCTTTGCCGAGATGGCCGCGTCGGAGCAGGAGCTGCTGGTGCTGCTTGAATTTCTCGGGCTTGCCGATCCGGAGCATCCGGCCCCGAAGCTCGATCCGCGCGCGCTGCGGCTGCAGCTGCTCGATCTCGTTCGAACGCTGGTGCATGCGCGCCCCGGGGACACGCCGGCGGTCGTCATGATCGAGGACCTGCACTGGATCGATGCGGCGAGCGAAGAGTTCGTCGAGACGCTGGTCGATGCCATCGTCGGCACCGCGACGTTCCTGGTGGTCAATTTCAGGCCGAGCTTCACGGCACCTTTCATGCAGCGGTCTCACTACCGTCAGATCGCCATCCCGCCGCTGCCGTGGTCCGATTCGAACGAGCTGCTCCGCGAGCATTTCGGCAGGCATCCCTCGCTGGCCTCGCTGAGCAGCAATGTCATTGAACGCGCGCAGGGCAATCCGTTCTTCATCGAGGAGCTTGCCAACACCGTCGTGGAGCGCGGCAATGTCGAGGGCGAACGCGGCAACTACCGGCTCAAGCATGGCGTCGATGCGGTGCCGCTGCCCGCAACGGTGCAGGCCGTCGTGGCCGCCCGCATCGATCACCTCGAGGATATCGCCAAGCAGGTGCTCGAGACGGCGGCCGTGATCGGCCGGCTGGTCGCGATGTCGGTGCTGCGCCCGGTCGCGGCGCTGCCGAACGACGATTTGCAGAACGCCATCGCGCAGCTCCGCCAGGCCGAGCTGCTGTACGACCTGCCGCCCTACGACAAGGGATTGCTGGCGTTTCGCCATCCATTGATCCAGGAGGTCGCCTATGCAACCCAGTTGCGGTCGCGGCTGACCACGCTGCATGCGACCGTCGCCAAGGCCATCGAGGGCTTCGACTGGGGCAAGCTCGACGAGTTTGCCGGGCTGCTCGCCTATCACTACGAGGCCGCGGGTCAGCCGCTGGAGGCGGTCACCCATTTGCAGCGTGCGGCGCGCTGGATCGGCAAGACCAACTCCGCCGAGGCAATGAAAAGCTGGAAAAAGGTTCGCGCCCTGCTGCAGGACCAGCCCCAGTCCGAATATGTCGACCGGCTGCGGGCGATGTCGAGCGGCCAGATCCTCAACTTCGGCTGGCGTGAGGGCATGTCCGCCGAAGAGGTCAAGCCCTACGCCGAAGAGGCGATCAAATACGCACGCGCGGCGGACCCGGTGCACGAGCCGATCCTGCTCGGCGCCTACGGCAGGATCCTGGCCGCGACCGCGGCGGCCGACGACTATGTGAATCTCGTGCAGGACGCCTTGAAGCTCACTTCCGGCACCGGGGACGTCGGACGGTTTGCGACGGTCAATGCGATGCTGAGCCAGGCGTTCTTCCTGTCGGGTCGTCTTGCCGAGGCGCTCGACGCCGGGCAGGTGGCGGTTGCCGCGATTGCCGAGCAGGGCGGTTTTCACAACAACGTCACACTCGGTCTCAACCCGAACCAGATTCTCGGCTTCGACGTCGAGCACTGGATCAGGTGCCTTGGCACCAGAATTCTGGTGCGGCTCGGCCGGTTCGACGAGGCCGAGCGGCGGATCGCCGAGGTGCTGCGGGCCGAGCCGGAGCGCTTCGCCGCCGTCGTGCAGTTCATTCCGCATTTTGCGATGGTGGAGATGGGCTGGAGCCGCGGTCGGCCGGAACTCGCCAAGCCGCATGCGGCGAGGATCGCCGAACTGGCCGAGCAATCCGGCACGCCCTATCTGCGGGTCGCGGCGCTCGCCAGCGCCGGCCTCGCCAGCGGCGCCGCAGGCGACCTCAAGGTTGCTGCCGCCCAGCTTCAGGAAGCGATCGACTTTGCGCGCTCTGCGCGAGCCGGCCTCGAATTCGAGGCCCGCATGCTGGCGGATCTGGCCGAGGCGCTCTATCGCGCCGCCGACCACCATGCGGCCCTGCAAGCGGTGGACGAGGCGCTGATGGTCGCGCGGCGAAGGACCGATCGCGTCGCCGAGCTGCACGCGACCGTGCTGCGCGGACTGATCATTTGCGCCTTGGGCAGCACGTCACATGATGAGCTTGACGAGATTGTCGGCGGCGCCCAGAATTTGCTCGACGTCTCGGGGGCAGTCTACTTCACGCCACAACTCGATCAGCTTCGATTGCATCTTGAGCGACGCCGCTAGACGCGACGATTTTTTCATTTCTGGAAACAAGGTATTGAGGGGGTTCTAATGGGACGGATGATTCAAGACGATACGACGCGCGATGTTCTGGATCTGCTTAACAAGCGGTTTGGTCCCGGCGGGATCATGGAAATGGTCGAGCTGCAAAAGGAGTTCGACATCTTCTCTCCCAATCATCCCCTCGAGCAGTCGTTCAGGCTGATCGGGATCGAGCCGGCCGACCGGATCGAACGGAAGCGCTGGTACACCTTCCTCGGCACGCTGAAGGACTATCCGTCCGATCAGCCCAATGTGAGCGGATACAAGCGGGTGGTCCAGGCGTTCCGCCAGGCGCTCACGCAGGCCCCGTATCTGCCGGTGATGGTTAGCGTTCACGCCATGAAGGAAAATCCGAAGGTGACGTTTGCAGCCGATGGCCACACGCCGCTGATCTACTCGACCCAGTCGTATCGGGTTCTGTCGATCCCGACCAAGCCAAGCCAGGTCGCCCGCAAGGAGCTTGCCGCGATGGCGAAGCAGCGGCGGGCCAAAGCCAAGAAGTGAGCAAGACGTGAGCATCGCGGCGGAGACCGCAGGTTTCGGCGCCGAAGGCGACCGGGCGCGGTTCTCCGGCCTCTATGCTGATGTCGAATCCTACTACAGCGCGCGGGTCGCCAAATACGGCGCCACCCCGCGCGGGGTGGACTGGTCGTGCCAGGCCACTCAGGACCTCCGGTTCGTCCAGCTGCTGAAGCTCTGCGACTTCTCCGCGCCGTTCAGCCTGAACGACATCGGCTGCGGATACGGCGCGCTGTGCGCCTATCTCGCAAGGCGCCATCCGCAAGCGGAGATCGACTATCTCGGGATCGATTTGTCGCTCGCCATGATCAGCCGCGCGCGTCGCCGTTTCTCGACGCCGGGACGCCGCTTCAAGGTCGGCAAGTGCAGCTTGCGCCGCGCGACCTATTCGGTCGCGAGCGGCATCATGAATGTCGATGTCGGCGGCTGCCGCCGATCCTGGGAGGCATTCGTCGCCGAGATGCTGGCCGACCTGCGCCGCGCCAGCCTGCGCGGCTTCAGCGTCAACTTCGTCACCGGGGAGGCCGCAGCCACCGCGGATGCGGATGCGGCGCAGGTGCAGCTGTATTGCACGAGCCCCGAGCCGTGGATCCAGTATTGCGAACGCGAGCTTGGCTGCGCCGTCGAGACGATCGACGGTTACGGAATGAACGAAGTCACCCTGCTGGCGCGATGTAGGGATTGCTGATCGGGCTGCGGACTATCGCTTGTCCAGAATCCGGAACTCGGCCGTGGCGCTGGCGACCGTCACATCGTTGGCGTCGATCAGATCGGCTTCCACGATCATGTCGCGGTCGGTCTGCGAGATGACCTTCGCCTTGGCCGTGATCGGGCCGATGCGCGCCGGTTTGAGAAACCGCGTGGTCAGCGTCCTCGTCACGACGGTCCGCGTTGCGGGCAGCGCTGCGAGAGCGCCGAGGCCCGTCGCTGAATCCAGCATCGCGGCAAGGAAACCGCCCTGGATCGTTCCATGGCGGTTGGTGAACAAGGGTTGCGCCTCGAAGCGGACTGTGGCGATTTCACCGTCGAAGCCCAGCCACTCGCGTCCAAGAAGTTGCGCGCCGGGCGGCACGTCTGCGCTTGCTTCACTCAAGCCGGTCACCGCAATTGTTGTCGGTCCAAATGTATCAGCCCGTTCGGGTCATGCAATGTCCGCGGGCGCGGGTGGCGAAAAGCGCCAAATCACTGAGCGGCCCGACCTTTTGCACGAGGCCCATGGGTGCGATCGGCACCTGGCTTTCCCTGCGCCCTCCGATCGAGAGGGGGCGGAACGAAGAGCAAAGCGCGGGCAGATCGTGTCGCGAGAATGCGAGCGTGTGACTCACAGGTCGTGCAACACATTCACTGTCGTCCCGGCGAAGGCCGGGACCCATAACCACCGATGGTCGTTGTTTCGCGATGCTGGAACGACGAGCGCGATCAACAATTCTCGCTGCGGCGTATGGGTCCCGGCCTGCGCCGGGACGACGGTGGAGAAGGAGTCGTGCGTATAACTCACCCCTCCGCGACCGCATCGCCCCAGGGCTGGAACGGCTCGGTGACGCCGCTGTTGGTGGTGCCGTCGCGCAGCACGACGCTCGGGCAGGCGAACTTCATCGGCAGGGTCTGGATACGGGCCTCCTCGAAGTCGAAGCGGCCGCGCAGCGCCTCGCGCACGCTGGCGGGCAGGCGCTTGTCGCCGATCACCACGGCGCCCTCGCTGGCGTCGATCCGCGGCTGGTGGATCGCGGCGTCGAGATCCATGCCGAAATCCATCACGAAGGAGAGCAGCTGCGACACCGCCGGCAGGATGCGGCGGCCGCCCGATGCGCCCGCGGCGAGCGTGCGGCCGTCGGCGGCCTGCGCCACGACCGGCGTGTAGTTGGTCAGGCAGCGCTTGCCGGGCGCGAGCGAGTTCGGATTGCCTTGCGTCGGATCGAACCACATGATGCCGTTGTTCATGGTCAGCCCGGTGTTCGGCGTCACGAATTTGGAGCCGAAGGTCGACAGCAGCGTCTGTGTCACCGCGGCCATGTTGCCGTCGCGGTCGACTGCGGAGAAATGCGTGGTGCAGCTTGGCGCGATCGCTTCGGCGCCGAGCGCGCGGCGGCCGTCGACATCGCCCATGTCCTTCAGCCGTTCGCGATAGGCGGCTTGCAGCGCCTCGGCATAGGCTGCGTAGGTCGCCGCATCCGGACCGCCTTGCGCGGGCGCCAGCGCCTTTTGCAAAAGGCCGAGCGTGCGCGCCATGGTCGGACCTGCGGTCAGCTCCGGCGTCGCATAGACCGTGCCGCCGCGGTAGGGAATCTTCAGCGGCTCGCGCAGATGGGCGCGGAAGGCGGCGAGGTCGCGCACCGACAGCGCGCCGCCGGCGGCCTGGATGTCGTCGGCGATGCTGCGCGCCAGATCGCCCTCGTAGAAATCGCGCGGGCCGGCCGCGGCGAGTTGCGCCATCGTGGCCTTCAACTTGTCCTGCGGCATGCGGACCACCGACCTGATGCCCCATTGCGCGTTCGGCGGCAGGCCGTCCTGCAGATACGCTGCGGCGCTGGCGGGATAGCGCCGCAGATCGGCCGCGGAGCTTGCGATCATCGCGGTGGTCCACCAATCGACCAAAAGGCCGTCGCCGGCGAGCTTGACGCTCGGCGCCAGCAGGTCCTTCCACGGCATCCTGGCGTGGCGGCGATGCGCTTCCTCCATGCCGGCAACGACGCCGGGCACCGCGATCGAGCCGGGGCCGTGCAGGTTGCGGTCGTCCTTGACCCGCGCCCAGGGGAACAGGTCGGAGGCCGCGCCGCCGGTCAGCGGATAATCCTCGATGCGCAGGCCGTCGGGCGCGCGCATGCCGTAGTCGATCACCTCGACGCGGTTCTCCTTGGCGCGATACAGCACCATCGCGCCGCCGCCGCCGGCGCCGCTCATCCACGGCTCCACGACGCCAAGCGCGAAGGTGGTCGCGATCACGGCGTCGACGCAATCGCCGCCCGCGGCCAATACCTCCGCGCCGACCTCGGCCGCCCGGCGCGACTGTGCGGCGACGATGCCGCCCTTGGCGCTGACGGCCGGTTTGCGGATCACTTGCGAGTTGGAGAACTGGTCGGACATGGCGTTGCTTTCGCTGTTCTTGTTGCGGGTGGGGCACGTTGGCGTAGCATGCCAAGCATGGCACTGTCAGTGCAACAACAAGAACCAATTTCAGGGAGCGGAAAATGACTGGTGTGAAGCGTGAACGGGACGGCAAGACCGGCATCCTGACGCTCAACGATCCCGCGAGCCTGAACGCCATGACGCCGGAACTGCTCGGCGATCTCGCACTCGCCGTCGGCGAGATGAGCCTCGATCCCGGCATTCGCGCGCTGGTCCTGACCGGGGAGGGGCGCGGCTTCTGCTCCGGGCAGAACCTCAAGGCGTTCCAGTCGCTCGGCGACAATATCTATACCGGCGTGATCAGGCATTATTGGCCGGCGATGCAGGCCTTGCGCGAATGCCGCGTGCCTGTCGTGGTCGCGGTCAACGGCGTCGCGGCCGGCGGCGGCTTCAGCCTCGCGATGTCCGGCGACATCATCCTGGCGGCGCGCTCGGCGAGCTTCATTCAGGTGTTCAGCCGGATCGGCCTGGTGCCCGATCTCGGTTCGACCTGGCTCTTGCCGCGCCTGATCGGCCGCCAGCGCGCGCTCGACCTGATGCTGCTGAACGAGCCGCTGCCGGCCGAGCGGGCCAAGGAGTGGGGGTTGGTGCGCGATGTGGTCGATGATGCAAAACTGCTCGACGAGGCGAAGGCGCTCGCCGGTCGCCTCGCGGACGGACCGACGCGCGCGCTGGTCGCGACCCGGCAGCTGCTCGAGGAGAGCGACCACGCGAGCTACGCCGATCAGTTCCGCCGCGAGATCGAGCTGCAGCAGGTGATCCGCGAAAGTGCCGACGCGAAGGAAGGCCGCCAGGCCTTCGTCGAGAAACGCAAGGCTCAGTTCACGGGGCACTAGGCTTTGTCGCCGACCTGCTCTAGAGCATGATGAAATTGGATCAAGCCATAGCCGCATTGGGATTGCGTCCCCTCTCCCGCTTGAGGGGGAGGGTTAGGGTGGGGGCTCTCTCCGCGAGTCGCATCGTGGAGAGAGCCCCCACCCGCATCGCATCGGATGCGATGCGACCTAAGAGCGAGCTTCGCTCGTCTCGACCCCCGCAAGCGGGAGAGGTGCAGCGGGCATGTCGCCTGATTGAGTCTGCGTCACAACATCACGCGCTAGCCGATCGCAATCGCGACCTTGCCGAAATGCGCGCCGCTCGCCATGTGGGCGAACGCGGCCTTGGCCTGGTCGAACGCGAACACCTTGTCGATGACGGGCTTGACGCCGTGCAGGCTGATGCCGTCGCACAGTGCCTGCAAATCCTCGATCGAGCCGACGGTGACGCCTTGCAGCCGCTGCTGCTGCATCACCATCAGCGGCAGTCGCGTGTCGGACGGGGCGGGACCTGCGAGCACGCCGATGAAGGCGATGGTGCCGCCGATCCTGGTGGCGCGGATCGATTCGTTCAGCGTGCCGACGCCGCCGACCTCGACGACGAGATCGACGCCGCGCCCGGTCAGCTCGCGCGCCTTCTTGCCCCAGTCCGGCGTGGTCTTGTAGTTGAGCGTGACATCGGCGCCGAGCTGTTTCAGCCGCGCGATCTTGGCATCGCTGGAGGAGGTCGCGATGACGCGGGCGCCGCACATCTTGGCGAATTGCAGCGCGAACAGCGAGACGCCGCCGGTGCCCTGGGTGAGCACCGTCTGCCCCGGCTTGAGGTCGCCGAGCTTGACCACCGCGCTCCACGCCGTGAGGCCGGCGCATGGCAGTGCCGCGGCCTCGATATCGCTGAGATGATCCGGCGTGCGCACCAGCGCATGCGCGGGGAAAACCCGGTACTCGGTCAGCACACCGTCGACGCTGCCGCCGAGCGCCGCGCGCATCCGCGCCTCGCTCGGCTCGCCGCCGAGCCAGCTTTCGAAGAAGCTGCCGATCACGCGATCGCCGGGTGCGAAGCTTCTGACGCCGGCGCCGACCGCCTCGACCACGCCGGCGCCGTCGGAGACCGGTACCAGCGGAAATTTCTGGCGCGAGCCGTAGCCGCCCTTGACCGTGAGCAGGTCGCGATAATTCAGCGTCGCCGCCTTCAGCCGCACCAGGACTTCGCCGGGGCCGGCTTGCGGAACCGGCTTGTCGACCAGCGCCAGCGCGTCGACGCCGCCGGGGCCTTGCAACTCATAGCATTTCACGGAACGTCTCCTGCTCGGTGCTCTTGTGTTGGGCAGCGCTCGCGGCGCCGCCGCGCATGCTCCGAGCATATGTCAGGCCTGCCGCGCGTGGCCATAGCGCGCAGCGGGACCGATGGAATGGCGCCCATGTCCGAACGCGTTGGCGCTGCCCGAAAATACCGCCAATCTGTGCCGTCAATGAAGTGACCGAGCGGAGGTGACGATGGCTGCCTTGCTTGAGACGAAGCGCGATCCGATCGCCACGCTCGCACGCAACGCGGTCCGCGTGCTGCTTGCCGCTGCATGGATCGCTTGCGGTGGTGCGATGGCCGCAGCGGACGACAGCCTCTACCGCGCGCAGACCGTCGTCACCGGCCAGGGCGAGCCGAACCGCATCATCGGCTTCGGTGCATGTCTGGAAGACGTCCTGATCAAGGTTTCCGGTCAGCCAATGCTGGCAGGCGACCGCCGGCTTGCCGCATACAAATCGAAAGCCAAGGAGTTCGTCAGCAGTTTCGACTATCACGATCAATATGCCGGCAAGCCGCATCATGACGAGCAGGGCACCCGCGACCGGCCCTACGACCTCACGGTGGATTTCGACGAGAGGAAGATCGACGGCATTCTCGCCAGACTCGATCTCAAGCCGTGGCGGTCGCGGCGGCCGGTGCTCGGCGTCTTCGCGGAAATGCAGCACGGTCCGAAGGACTACATCGTCACATCCGACGGGACGCAGTCCGACCTGCAACGCGATGCGCTTGCGGCCGCGGCCGGCAAACGCGGCATGCATTTCGTGCTGCCCGATGCAGCCGCGTTGACGAGTGCCAACCTCACCGCCGCCGAACTGTTGAACACGCCGCCGGCGAAGCTGAGTTCGATCGTCGCGCCGCAGGGCGGCGAGGCCACCCTGCTCGGACGATTGGTCTGGAACGACAAGGACCTCGGCTGGGCCACGCAATGGCGGATGGCCTGGCACGGCAAGGATTACAAATGGCAGTTCCGCGGCGTTACCTTCGACGAAGCCTTCCGCCGCGGCGTCGGCGGCGCCGCGCAGCTACTGTCGGGCAATGGCGATCCGGGGCGATCGAAATGAGCTTGTGCGGGCGCAACGGCTGATTTGCGCCAGAGCCTTTTCCGTTCCGATTGAATCGGAACGGGGCTCTGGATTTTCATTTTGACGCGTTTTCTTCACGCGAACCGGTATCCACTTCGCTCGAAAACGCTCTACCCGGCGTAGCCGAGCGTCTGCGACGGGTATTCTCCGAACATCGCGCGGTAATATTGCGAGAAGCGCCCGAGCTCGATGAAGCCCTGTTCGATCGCAACCTTGGAGACGGTGGTCTGGTCCGGGGTGCTTTCGCGCAGGATCGAACGGATCATGCAGAGCCGCTTGTAGCGCAGGAACGTCACCGGGCCGACCCCGAACACCTCGTGGAAGGCGCGGTGCAGGCTGCGTCGCGACAGCCGAAGCTCGGTGCAGATTTCCGAGACATGGACCGGGCGCGTGCCCGCGGCGTGCAGATAGTCCTCGACGTGGCGCACCAGTCGCATCGCCGACGGCAGATAGCTCGTTCCGTCGGGCGGCAGCGATGTGATGACCGTCGCGGTCACGCAATCGATGATCGCGCGCTTCCAGAAGCCGGCCGACGAGTCCGTCAAGGCGTCCGGATAGCGCGCGAGATGCGCGACGATCTGCGGCAGTTTGTCCGCGGCGCCCATGCCGATCGTGGGGTCGGCGCGAAAGTGGTTCTTCGCCTGCCAGGTTTCGGCGTCGGCGAGCCGCGGCTCGCCGCCGAATATGTCGGGCAGGTCAGCCAGGTCGAAGCGGATGGCCGCGTAGGACGAAGCGCTGTGAAAGACCCCGTCATGCTCGACCGATGGAGGAATCACCAGCACATCGGCCGGCTGCATGTCGAACGCCCAATGCGTGACGCGGTCGGTCGCGTTCAGCAGCATTCCGATGATCAGCTTGGGATCGGTGGAGATGCGTTGGGTGCGGACCCCGACATTGAATGCGCCGATGCTGAGCGAGAAATCACCGATCCCGACGTGAGACAATGTGCCGCGCAGCTTGCCGCGCTCAAGCTGCATGACTTCGACATGCGAGCCTTTGACGGCATCGTGGAGACCCTCGAAGCCGTCAAGCTCGCCGGTGCTAACCGTCAGGTGCTGGCCCATATCCACGTTCACAACTGCAGCGCGATTAATCTACTAAAACCAAATGCTTGAAGTCGGTACAAAAAGTGCGGCCGTCACAATGTGCCTAGATTGGTTCGATTCGCATGGCGAGATCGTGGTGTGGATTTGCATACGTGCAGATTTTCGCTTGTTTTTTCGAGAAAGCAACAATGCCGACCGGATCGGATTGATCGAATTGAAGCATCTTTCGTTAAGCCTGCACGCCTCGGGGTTGATATTGGCACAAAGTGCACATCACTTGTATGGTGCGTTCCGCTATCGTTTGAACTGACAGCAGAATTCGCTCGTGACAACGTCCAGTGGAACGAGTCACGATGGAGAACCCTGTGCACGCAAATGTGCACATGAATTAGCAATGAAGGAGAAAGGGAAGAAGGCCTGACGGATCAACGCTGCCGAAACGTGCAGCACAGAAAAATGGAAGGGCGCGACAATGCACTCAGGCACGACGCAATCAGGCGCGATGTTCGGCCACCGAGATCATAAGGCTCCGATCTTCAACAGGATTTTCCGTCTGGCGCTCGTTGGAGCAGCCGTGATCGTCGCGCAAGCCGGCCCAGCGTCGGCGGTCAGCATCGGCTCTTCCGCTTCATTGCCGATCATCAAACAGCAAGAAGGCAGCGGTAACGTTGTGCAGGTGCGCGCTGTCGCGCGCCGAGGCGGCGTTGCGGTCGGACCGCGCGGCGGTGCGGTCGCTTATCGTAGCCGGACGGTGGTGCGTCCGGGAGTTCGGCCCGGCTGGCACGGCGGCGGCACGCGCTGGGTCGGGCCCGGACCGCGGCCGGGAGGTTGGGCGCGGCCTGGCTGGTACGGCTGGCCGATCGGGGGCGCGGTCGCGGCCGGCGCAGCGATCGGTTTCGTCAGCGCGGCGAGCGCCGCCGCCTGGGCTGGCCCGCCGCCGGCAGCGGGCATGTGCTGGTACTACACCGACCCGTCGCGAACACAGGGCTTCTGGGACTACTGCTCACGGTAATGCGCAAAGAGGTGCATCGCCATGTCCCGGGTAGAGATCGCCTCCGCTGAATCAGAGCGTGACGACCGCGTCCAGACCGACGACATGGTCTGGATTCCCGGCGGCACGTTCCGCATGGGCTCTGACCATCACTATCCCGAGGAGGCGCCGGCGCATCGCGCGTCGGTCGACGGCTTCTGGATCGACCGCACGCCCGTGACCAATGCTCAATTCCGCGAATTCGTGCGGGAGACCGGGCACATCACGGTCGCCGAGCGACCGCCGGACCCTGCGCAATATCCGGGTGCGCTGCCGCATATGCTCTACGCCGGCTCGCTGGTGTTTCAGCCGCCGCGCCGGGTCACCACCCTGCGCGACTGGAGCCAATGGTGGACCTTGATGAAGGGCGCCAACTGGCGCCGCCCCTACGGCCCGCGCAGCAACATCAACGTGCTCGGCAGCCATCCGGTCGTCCACGTCGCCTATGCCGATGCGCTCGCCTACGCCAAATGGGCCGGTAAGGAACTTCCGACCGAAGCCGAGTGGGAGTTCGCGGCGCGCGGCGGGCTGGAGGCCGAGGAGTTCGCCTGGGGCAATGCCTTGACGCCGGGCGGCAAGCACATGGCCAACACATGGCAGGGCAATTTCCCTATTCAGAACCTCTGCGAGGACGGCTTCGACCGGACCTCGCCGGTGACCGCGTTTCCGCCGAATGGCTATGGCGTCCACGACATGATCGGCAATGTCTGGGAGTGGACCGCCGACTGGTGGTCCACCCGTCATGAGGCCGACGCCGCGAAGCCCTGCTGCATCCCGCAGAATCCGCGCGGCGGCCGCGAGGAAGCAAGCTACGACCCCGCCCAGCCCGCGATCAAGATTCCGCGGAAGGTGCTGAAGGGCGGCTCGCATCTCTGCGCCCCGAACTATTGCCGCCGCTATCGCCCCGCCGCGCGGCACGCCGAACCGGTCGACACGTCCACCAGCCATGTCGGGTTCAGATGCGTGGTGCGGTCGCGAACGTCTCAGCCAGCTTAAAGAGTAGGGAGCGACGAATGAGTGATGAAGCCGAATTGAAGAACAATGGGGCGGCCAAACTCAATGGTGGTAGCCGTGGTCCGTTACTTCGCACCTTGTTCGCGGCAGCCTTGTTCGCGACAAGCCTGTCGCCATTGGGCAGGTCGCCCGCGCTCGCGCAGCAGCCGGGCACGGCGAAGCCGAACATCCTCGTGATCTTCGGCGACGACATCGGCCAGTCCAACATCAGCGCCTATACGCGCGGCGTGGTGGGCTACAAGACGCCGAACATCGATCGCATCGCCAATGAAGGGATGATGTTCACGGACTATTACGCCGAGAACAGCTGCACCGCCGGGCGATCTACCTTCATCACCGGGCAGGCTTGCCTGCGCACCGGCCTCTGCAAGGTCGGCATTCCCGGCGCGACCGTCGGCCTGCAGGATCGCGACGTCACCATCGCACAGGCGCTGAAGCCGCTCGGTTACGCGACCGGTCAGTTCGGCAAGAACCATCTCGGCGACCGCGACGAATATCTGCCGACCAAGCACGGCTTCGACGAGTTCTTCGGCAATCTCTATCACCTCAATGCCGAGGAGGAGCCGGAGCGGCCGTATTACCCGAAGAACGACACAGCATTCACGAAGAGCAACACACCGCGCGGCGTGTTGAAGGCGTCCGCCGACGGCAAGATCGAAGATACGGGCCCGCTGAACCGGAAGCGGATGGAGACCGTCGACGACGAGACCACGGCTGCAGCGATCGATTTCATGCAACGTCAGGCGAAAGCGAACAAGCCGTTCTTCACCTGGATGAACACCACGCGCATGCATGCGTTCACGCATGTCCGCCAGTCCATGCAGGGGCAGAGCGGCATGCCGGGCAACGAATATGCCGACGGCATGATCGAGCATGACGGCGACGTCGGAAAGCTCCTGAAGGCACTGGACGATCTCGGGATCGCCAACAACACCATCGTCGTCTACACGACCGACAACGGCCCCAACCAGTGGTCCTGGCCGGACGCCGCGACAACTCCCTTCCGCAGTGAGAAGGACACCAACTGGGAAGGTGCATTTCGCGTGCCGGCGATGGTCCGCTGGCCCGGTCACATCAAGGCCGGTGAAGTTTCCAATGAAATGATGTCGGGGCTCGACTGGTTCCCGACGCTGCTGGCCGCCGCAGGCGACACCGACGTCAAGGACAAGCTGCTCAAGGGCTCTGATCTCGGCGGCAAGTCGTTCAAGGTGCATCTCGACGGCTACAACCAGTTGCCGTATCTGACCGGCCAACAGCCGAAGTCCGCACGCAACGACTTCTACTACTTCAACGACGACGGCCAGGTCGTGGCATATCGCTATAACGACTGGAAGATCGTGTTCTGCGAGCAGCGTGAGCCCGGCGGATTCATCGTCTGGGCGAATCCGTTCACCTGCCTGCGCGCGCCGAAAGTGTTCAACCTGCGCATGGATCCCTTCGAACGCGCCGATGTGGTCTCCGACCAGTACTACGACTGGTTGGCCAAGAACGCCTATCTCATTCAGTACGGCGTCTGGCGGGTCGCTCCGTTCCTGCAGACCTTCAAGGAATTCCCGCCGAGCCAGCGGTCGGCGAGCTTCAGCATCGACCAGATGGTCGATGCCCTGATGAAGACGCTGGACAAGCAACCGGGTGCAAAATAGCGCGAGCAATGCGCGGATCCGGCCGCCGCTCGCCGGCGGCCGGACCCTTTTTCAGGTTCAGTCCACATGTCGGATCTTCGATCGAGTCAGTTGAAAGCCGCGACGGAGCAGGAAGGCGCAAAGAGCTCGGCGGCCCGCGACGCCGTGCTCGATCTCAAGGCGCGCATCGGCAGATCGGTGCTCGGGCAGGATCGTCTGGTCGAGAGCATGCTGATCGGGCTGCTGGCCAACGGCAATCTCCTGATCGAAAGCCTGCCGGGGCTTGCCAAGACGCGGGCGGTGAAGACGCTGGCGAAGAATCTTGCCGCGGACCTGTCGCGCGTGCAGTTCACGCCGGACCTGCTGCCGTCGGACGTGACCGGCGCGGAGATCTACCTGCAGACCGAGAAGGGCGGCCAGTTTCAGTTCCAGAAGGGGCCGATCTTCGCCAACCTCGTGCTAGCGGACGAGATCAACCGCGCGCCGGCCAAGGTGCAGTCGGCGCTGCTGGAAGCGATGGAGGAACGTCAGGTCACCGTTGCCGGCAAGACCTACAAGATGCCTGACCTGTTCATGGTGCTCGCGACCGAGAATCCGATCGAGCAGGAAGGCACCTATCCGCTTCCCGAGGCCCAGCTCGACCGTTTCCTGATGCATGTCGTGATCACCTATCCCGACGAGGCGACCGAAGGCGAGATCATCAAGCTCAACCGCGCCGAGAATGCGCGGAAGCCGGCAGCCGGAGCTGCCGAGCCGCCGCCGGTGCCGCAGCAGGCGATCCTCGACGCGCGCGGCGAGCTCGACGGCATTTTCGTCTCCGACCTCGCACAGAAATACATCGTCGACCTGATCTATGCGACGCGGTTTCCCAGCCGCTACGGCGAACCCCTGAGCAAGTGGATCCAGATCGGCGCCAGCCCGCGCGGCAGCCTTGCCATCGACCGCTGCGCGCGGGCGCGCGCATGGCTCGACGGGCAGGACTTCGTCACGCCCGACCACATACGGGCCGTCATCCACGACTGCCTGCGGCACCGGCTGATCCTGAGCTACGAGGCCGTATCGCAGGGCATCAGCCCCGACCAGGTGATCGACAAGATCACCGAGCTTGTCGCCGCAGCGTGAGGGCCGTGATGACGGAGACATCAGCCAGAACGCCCGGTGTCTACGTCAGTCTCGACGATCTGATCGCGCTCGAATTCAGGGATCGCAGGGTTTCGTTCCTGCCGCGCCAGCCGGTGCACAGTCTGCTGTCGGGCCGGTTCGCCTCGCGCATGCGCGGCCGCGGGCTGAACTTCGAGGAGATCAGGGACTACCGCCCGGGCGACGATGTCCGTGAGATCGACTGGAAGGTCACGGCGCGGCTGCAGAAGCCGCATGTGCGCGTCTTCAACGAGGAGCGCGACCGCCAGGCCCTGCTCGTGGTCGATCAGCGGCTGTCGATGTTCTTCGGCAGCCGGCGTGCCATGAAGTCGGTCACCGCGGCCGAGACCGCTGCGATCGGCGCCTGGCGTGTGCTCGGCGTCGGCGACCGGGTCGGCGCGATCGTGTTCAATGACAGCGATGTCGTCGAGCTGGCGGCGCGGCGCAGTCGGGCGACGGTGTTGCAGATATTGTCCACCATCGTCGCGCAGAACCAGGCGCTCGGCGTCGGCCGCGGCATCGTTCCGGCATCAGGCATGCTCAACCGGGCGCTCGAACATGCCGAGCGGCGGACGATGCACGACGCCACGGTGATCCTGATCAGCGATTTCGATGGCGCCGATAGCGCGACGCGCCGGATGATCGGGGCGATCGCCCGGCATAACAACGTGGTTGCGGTGCTGGTCCACGATCCCTTGCAAAGCGATTTGCCGGCCTCGAGCCGGATGACCGTCACCGATGGCGAGCTGCAGATCCAGCTCGAAGTCGGCCGCGAGAGTGTCCGCAAGAGTATCGCGCAGGCGTCGCAGGAGCGGCTGCGCGGCGTATTCGCGTGGACGCGCGAGCTTGGCATTCCGGTGCTGCCGCTGAGCACGGCCGAGGAAACGGCGCCGCAACTCCGGCGTCTCCTGGGCGGGCTGCCGGCCCGGCACGGACGCGGTGGCGGTCACGCCAGGGCGGAGGCGGCTCTTGGCTGACACCCAACCTGTCATTGTGGATCCCGTCGCGGGCCTGATCGATATCCCGCTGCCGCCGTCGGTGAGCCTGCTTCCGGCGACATGGGCGTCGCGGATCGTGATCGTGCTGGTTGCCGCGGGGGTCGCCGTTGCGGCGTGGCGCCTGCTGCGGCGTTTCCGCGCCAACCGCTATCGGCGCGCGGCGCTCGCGGAGCTTGACCGGCTGCTGCAGACACAAGGTGGCGTCCCGGAGGGAATGGCCGCGAGCCTCGCGCTGCTGGTGCGGCAGACTGCGCTCGATGCCTTTCCGCGCGAAACCATCGCGCCGCTTGCCGGCGCGGGCTGGCTTGCGTTCCTCGACCGCAGCTATGGCGGGGACGAATTCTCGCACGGCGCCGGACGGCTGCTCGCGACCGCGCCGTACGGGCGGACGACGGCGGATGCCGGCGATCTAACGGCGCTGCAGGAACTGGTGCGGCGCTGGATCAGGGGGCACCATGTTTGAGTTTGCCTGGCCCTGGATGCTCGCGCTCCTGCCGCTGCCGATCCTCGTGTGGTGGCTGTTGCCGCCGTATCGCGCGCGGCAGGCCTCGGTGATGGTGCCGTTCTTCGACCGCCTTGCGGCGGCAACCGGACAGACCCCGCAGCGCGGCGCCGTCGTGCTGCAGCGGCGGCGCATCCAGATGGTGACGGCCGCGTTGATCTGGGCGCTGGTCGTCGCGGCGCTGGCGCGGCCGCAATGGGTCGGCGACCCTGTCACGCGCGAGGTTTCGGCGCGCGACCTGATGCTCGCGATCGATATCTCCGGCTCGATGGAGCAGCGCGATTTCCGCGGCAGCGATGGCGCGATGCTGACGCGGCTCGACGGCGTCAAGCGCGTGGTCACGGATTTCATCGCGCACCGGCACGGCGACCGCGTCGCACTGGTGCTGTTCGGCACCAGGCCCTATGTGCAAGTGCCGTTCACGCAGGATCTGCAGACCGCGACCGCGCTGCTGGCGCAGACCGAGGTCGGCATGGCCGGACAGCAGACCGCGATCGGCGACACCATCGGGCTTGCGATCAAGACCTTCGAGGCAAGCAAGGCACGCGAGAAGCTTCTCGTCCTGCTCACCGACGGCAACGATACGGCGAGCCGCGTCCCTCCGGAGCATGCCGCAGACATCGCACAGCAGAACGGCGTCGTGATCGACACGATCGGCGTCGGTGATCCGGCCGCGACCGGCGAGAACCGCGTCGATCTCGGCGTCCTGCGGTCGGTCGCTGCCACGACGGGCGGCCATTTCTACCGGGCCGAGGACGGTGCGCAGCTGCAGGCGATCTACGCGGATATCGACCGTCTCGCGCCGGCCAAGCTCGATACGCTGTCATGGCGGCCGAAGCAGCCGCTGTTCCAGTGGCCTCTCGGCGCTGCCGTGGTGCTGTCGCTGCTGCTGTGGCTCGGCCTTTCGCTGGAAAGCGGGTTGGGACGACGGAGAGCGCTCGGCCATGCATGACGCGGCCGCCATCCCGTTCCATCTGCTGCGGCCGCTCTGGCTGCTTGCCCTGATTCCTGTCGCTGCCGTATTCGCGTGGGTGCGGTGGCGGCAGAGCCCGCAGGCGCAATGGGGCGGGGTGATCGCGCCGCATCTGCTCAACCATCTCGTCGTGCAACCGGGCGCGGGACGCGGCGTCAGCCCGCTCTATCTGGTCGCCGCCGCGATGTCGCTCGGCATCGTCGCGTTGTCGGGCCCGACCTGGCGGCGCGAGCTGCCGCCTTTCGTCGAGGACAAGGCGCCGCTGATGATCGCGCTGTCGCTCGATGCAACGATGGGGCAGAGCGACGTCGCGCCGACGCGGCTCGAACGCGCCAAGCAGAAGATCAGGGATCTGCTTTCGGCGCGCGCCGGCGCGCGCACGGGGCTGATCGCCTATGCGGGCACCGCGCATCTCGTGATGCCGCTGACCGACGATCGCGCCGTCATCGAACCCTTCCTCGCCGCGCTTGCCCCGGGCCTGATGCCGTCGGCCGGGAAGAACGCGGTCGCGGCGGCGGCGCTCGCCGCGGAGGCGCTCGCGACCGAAACGGTGCCCGGCACGATCCTGCTTGTCGCCGACGACGGCGGTGACGAGGGAGCGGCTCGTCAGGCCGCCGGACGGAACGGCCTGGTCAAGCTGAGCGTCACGCCGAACAAGGGCGAGAGGTTCGCGCTCGGTCCGGACGTCGTCCAGGTCAGCATCGACGACGCCGACATCGCGGCGCTCGAGCGCCGGATCGAAACCCGCTATCAGGCCGCGCAGGGCGACGCGTTCGGTACGCAATGGCGCGATGAGGGCTTTTGGCTGCTGCTGCCGATTGCACTGCTCAGCCTGCTCTGGTTCCGGCGCGGCACGACGGTGGCCTGGGTTGTCGCCTTCGTCTGCCTGTCGCACGTGTCGTCCGCGAGAGCGGAGGAGCCGCGCCGTTTCGCCGACCTGTGGCTGACACCCGATCAGCAAGGACGCATCGCCTTCGATCGCGGCGACTATGCGACCGCGGCCAAGCGCTTCTCCGATCCGATGTGGCGCGGCATCGCCGCCTATCGGGCGTTCGACTTCCTGACGGCCGCGCAGGAATTTTCGCATGTCGATACGCTCGAGGGACGCTTCGCGCTGGGCAATGCCCAGGCGCGGAACCACGCCTATGAGAAGGCGATCGCCGCCTATGACGAGGTCCTGAAGATCGCGCCCGGCCATGTCGCCGCGACGACCAACCGTGCCATCGTGGTGGCGGCGCTGCAGGCGAAGGAAGAGAAGCGCAAGAAGCAGGAGCAGGACGACAGCGCGCCGCCGGACGAGAAGGCGGACGAAATGCGGGTCGACCCGACCCAGAAGGGCGGCAAGCGGATCCAGGTGAAGCCGACGGATCTCACCACGGCCGGTGCCGCCGAAGCCTGGATGCGTCAGGTCCAGACCACGCCGGCCGACTTCCTCAAGCTGAAATTCGCGATCCAGGATGCGTCGCGGCCGGTGGGGGCGAAGCCATGAGGCATCCGCTCGCCATCGCAGTCCTGATGCTCGGACTGCTCATACCGTCCGCGGCGCTGGCCCAGCAAAACGCGCCGGAGCCGATCCTGCGGCTGACGATCGATCCGCCGCGCGTCGTGGTGGGGCAGGCGGCCACGCTGCGGATCGACGTGCTGGCGCCGAACTACACGACGGCGCCGCCCGAGCTGCCCGACTTCCAGGTCCGCAACGCCGTGACCCGTCAGTTGCGGAGCATCAACGAGAACGAGCAGCGAGACGGCGTCACCTATGCCGGCGTCAGGTTCGAATTTGCCATCCATCCGCAGGAGCCGGGCAGCTACGCCATCGCCGGCCAGGCGATCACCATCAAATACGCCGCCGAGCCGCCGGCGACGCGCGAGGCCACGCTCGCGCTGCCGCCGATCGCGTTTGAGGCCTTCATCCCGGACGCGGCCTCCGCCCTGCAGCCGTTCATGGCCGCGCGCAATCTGTCGATCGAGCAGACGGTCAACCGTTCGTCGGATCAGCTCAAGACCGGGGATGCCGTGACGCGGACCGTCACCATCAAGGCCGAAGGCATTCCGGCGATGCTGCTGCCGCCGGTGAAGTTCGCCGCGTTCGACGGGCTCAAGCTCTATCCCGCGCAGCCGTCGCTCCAGGACAAGACGGATGGGCGCACCGATGTGCTGTCCTCGGCGCGCACCGACAGCGGCGTCTACATGCTCGAGAAGGCCGGCGACTATGTGCTGCCGCCGATCGACCTGCGCTGGTGGAACATCGACACGCAAAGCATCGATGTGGCGCATCTCGACTCGGTGACGTTGCACGTGGAGGCAAACCCTGCAGCCGGCGGCGCGTCGTCAATCGGCACGTCCGGCGCACGCCGGTCATGGGGCGCGCTGCGCGATGTCATCGCCGATCGCTGGAAGTCGGCCGTAGTCGTGTTGCTGGCGCTTGCCGGGCTCGGCTGGCTGATGCCGCGGACGATCCGCGCGATCGTGGCGCGTCTTCGCCGGCATCGCGAGGCCTATCTGCGCTCGGAAGCGTTCGCCTTCAGCGAGCTACGGCGCGCCGCGCGCCATGGCGACGCCAAGGCGGTCTATTTCGCGCTGCTCGACTGGCTGCAGCGGTTCGAGCCGGTCGCGCCGCAGCACACGGTCGAGGCTTTCAGGGCCGTCGTCCATGATGCCGCGCTCGATGACGAGATCGGCGCAGTCGAGCGCGAGCTGTTCGCGCCGTCGCCCGGCGCGGCGCGTTGGTCACCGCGCCGGCTGCTGCGCCAGGTCGGCGGCGCCCGGCGCAGCCTGCGTCGGCGCGCGAGACGCCGCGAAGACACGCGCTTACTTCAGAACCTGAACCCGGTCGGGCTTTCCTCCACCACGTCCTTTGGTCGACCAAAGCCCGCCAGATGAACGAAGCACATTGAGACCGATCGAGCAGAACGCATGATTCGTAGTCACCAGAGCGAGCAACCCTTGAGTAACTAAGGAGTGTCGAATGAAGAGTGAGACGAAGACACATGACGCCGGCGCCAATTCCGATTGCGGTGCCTCGACCATTGATCGCCGGGCCGTGCTGCTCGGTACGTCATCGCTTGCTGCCGCTGCGGCGTTGACGTCACAGGCGCTCGCGCAAGCCCAGAAGGCTGCGCCCGCCGCGGCGCCGGCCGGTGGCCGCAAGCCGAACATCCTCGTCATCTTCGGCGACGACATCGGCATCCCGCAGATCAGCGCCTACACCATGGGCATGATGGGATATCGCACGCCCAACATCGACCGGATCGCGCGCGAGGGCGCCATCTTCACCGACGCCTACGGTCAGCAAAGCTGCACGGCCGGCCGCGCCTCCTTCATCCTCGGCCAGGAGCCGTTCCGGACCGGCCTGCTCACCATCGGCATGCCCGGCGATCCCCACGGCATCCAGGACTGGATGCCCACGATCGCCGATGCCATGAAGACCCAGGGCTATGCCACCGGCCAGTTCGGCAAGAACCATCTCGGTGACCGCGACGAACATCTGCCGACCAAGCACGGCTTCGACGAGTTCTTCGGCAATCTCTATCATCTCAACGCCGAGGAGGAGCCGGAAGGCTATTTCTATCCGAAGGATCCGAACTTCCGTAAGCAGTTCGGCCCGCGCGGCGTGATCAAATCGTCCGCGGATGGAAAGATCGAGGACACGGGTCCGCTGAACACTGCGCGCATGCCCACGGTGGACGAAGAGTTTCTGGGCGCTGCCAAGGACTTCATCGGCCGCCAGGCCAAGGCGGACAAGCCGTTCTTCGTCTGGTTCAACTCGACGCGCATGCACGTTTTCACGCATCTGAAGCCGGCGTCGCTCGGAAAGACCGGCAAGGGCATCCATGCAGACGGCATGGTGGAGCATGACGGAATGGTCGGCGAATTGCTCAAGCAGCTCGACGATCTCGGCATCGCCGACAACACGATCGTCCTCTACACCACGGACAATGGGGCGGAGATCGCGCTGTGGCCCGACGGGGCGATGACACCGTTCCACGGCGAGAAGGGCACCACCTGGGAAGGCGGCATGCGCATTCCGATGATGGTGCGATGGCCGGGCGTGGTGAAGCCCGGCACCGAGTACAACGAGATCATCTCGCTGATCGACTGGTTCCCGACGCTATGTGCGGCGGCGGGGATGAATGACGTCAAGGAGAAGATGAAGACCGGATTTGCCGGCGCAGGCGGCAAGACCTTCAAGGTTCATCTCGACGGCTACAACTTCATGCCGTTCTTCAAGGGAGAAGCAAAGGAGCCGCCGCGCGACGCGATCTACTACTTCGACCAGGGCGGCAATCTCAACGCCATCCGGTGGAACGACTGGAAGCTGAGCTTTGCCTCGTCAAAGGGAAACATCGCAACCGGCACACGTGAGGTCACGGCGTGGTCGCTGATCACCAATCTGCGCATGGATCCTTATGAGCGCGGCCTGGAGGAAGGCGGAGAGGCGATGAAGTTCCTCGCCCAGAACATGTGGCTGATCGTGCCGGTGCAGGGGAAGATCAAGGAATTCTTCTCCGACTTCGACCAGTTCCCCTATCAGGAGGGCAGTTCGCTGAATGCAGGCGGCATCAATTACGGACTGCTTCGGCAGCAGGCGGCCTTGAAGCGGCTCAATGATCTCGAACGCATAAAGCCGCAGTGATGCAGGACGAGCAACGGACAGAGAGAGGGAAAGTGCGATGATGGTGCGGCTTGCCGCTGTGCTGCTTGCGTGTCTTGTGGCCATCACCGTTGCGGTGGCGCAGCCGGCGGATCCCTTGCCATCCTGGAAAGACGGCGCGGCGAAATCGGCGATTGTCGATTTCGTCGCGCGCGTCACGACGCAAGGCGGGCGCGACTTCGTGCCGCCCGCCGAGCGAATCGCGGCGTTCGACAATGACGGCACGCTGTGGACCGAGCAGCCGTTCTATTTCCAGCTCGCCTTCGCGTTCGACCGCGTCAAGGCGATGGCGCCGCAGCACCCGGACTGGAAGACGCGGCAACCCTTCAAGGCGCTTCTCGAGAAGGACACCAAGGCGCTGGCCGCGAGCGGCGAGAAGGGACTTTTGCAGATCGTGGCAGCGACGCATGCCGGCATCACTACGGATGCGTTCGCGCAGTCCGTCCGCGACTGGCTCGCGACCGCCAGGCATCCACGCTTCAACCGGCCGTATGACAGCCTGGTCTACCAGCCGATGCTGGAGCTGCTGGCCTATCTCAGGGCCAACGGCTTCAAGACCTTCGTCGTCTCCGGCGGCGGCGTCGAGTTCATGCGGCCGTGGATGGAGAAGGTCTACGGCATCCCGCCGGAGCAGGTGGTCGGCTCATCCGGCGTGGTCAAATTCCAGGTCGGCCCCGACGGCAAGCCGGTCCTGATGAAGCAAGCCAAGGTCGAGTTCATCGATGACGGCCCGGGCAAGCCGGTCGGCATCAACCGCTTCATCGGCCGCCGCCCGATCTTCGCGTTCGGCAACTCGGACGGCGACCTGCAGATGCTGCAATGGACCGTGGCGGGGCCGGGAGTGCGCTTCGCCGGCATCGTGCACCACACCGACGAGGTTCGGGAATATGCCTACGACCGTCAATCCAAGGTCGGCAAGCTCGACAAGGCGCTCGACGCAGCCGCGGCGGGCGGCTGGACTGTGGTCGACATGAAGCAGGACTGGAAGGAAATCTTTCCAAAATGATCGCCGTTATGCCGACAGCATCTCGAGGGGCGGCGGCTGGCTCCGTCGCCGGCGATCATCGCCGTCGCCTCGTCGGGTTTCGGAAGGAAGCTCGCCGAACAATTCGCGATAATATTGGGCGAAGCGGCCGACATTCAGGAAGCCATGCTGGATCGCGATGTCGCCGATGGTTGCCTTGTCCGGGGGACTTGACCGCAGGGCGGCGTGGACCGCGCAGAGCCTCTGATAGCGAAGATATGAGATCGGGCCGATCCCCAGCGCTTCGTGGAAGGCGCGGTGCAAGGTGCGCCGCGAGATGCGCAAGCGGTTGCAGATATGCGAGATGTGGATCGGTCCTTCGTCTTGCGCGGCCAGATAGTCTTCCACCTGTCTTACGGTTTTTAGAGCGGACGGCAGCGGGCCATCACGCTCTGCGGGCTCACGTTCCATGATGCTGGCAGTCAGGGCTTCGATGATGGCGCGTCGCCAAAACTCGGCGGCGTGCGCCGTGAGCGTCAGGTCGCCGGCGTCCAGACGTGCCAGGAGTAGCCGTAACCGCGGGATGATCAAATGAACGGTGTCGCTGTTGGCCTTGAAATGGCTCCGTGCCCAGCGAGATGGAGCACCCAGACGCGCGTCAGAGCCAAGCGCCAATTCGAGGTCCGCGGCCGATGGCATGACCGTGAGGATGGACGCGCCGCCATAGTACCGGTTCTCGTATTCCGAACCGGGCGGCGTCACCAACACGTCGCCGGGGCCCGATTCATAGGAGGCGCGTGTCACGCGCCCGGCGCTCCCCGCCAACACGCCGATTGTGATGCGCTCCTTGTTCGAGCCGCCCTTCGATCGCAAGCCGAGATTGAAGGTCGCGACGTTGATCGGAAGCCCGGCGATCTCCGCGTGGAGCACCTCCCCGCGGAGCTTGCCCGGCTCGATCTGGACGATCTCGGCGCGCGTGCCGACGATGGCTTGGCTAAGTTGATCGAAACCCGTAATTCGCCGCCGCTCGAACGCCGTGAAACGCGTCGTCAAGACCACCCTCACAATTCGAAGATCAAACGCTCCGCAATCTATTCTAACTTCCAGTCTGTCAGTGTGAAGCCCAAAGCGCCCTTATTCAAAGTCCAACCTGCGGGTGCGATGAATTGTTCACGCCGACATCATGCGGATTGGACGCATTTGCCTAAAAGCTGGTCGCAATCAGTGATCCCCCGTCATCGAACAGGAGACCAATCTCAGCCCGCAAGACTGAGCAACGCATTATGGCACAAACTGTACGTCACATCGCGTCGGAATTCTCTTATCGTTGAAATTCAACGAGAAATAGAGCGCCGGGTTGACCGTAAGCGCTTGAAGGATGGGCGCGTCGGGACGGAAAACGGACCGAAGGACCTACCGTGCAGCGGACATTTCTTCCGAACCGGCCAATCGTCGCGAGGGACGAGGGCATGGGTGACGCATGCCACGATTTAACCGAGGAGCTCAAATGCAGCGAAACTGGGTCGGATTCATCGGCGTCGCGACGATTCTCGCCGCGGGCGTGTTCAATGCGGCGCTCACCCAGGCATGGGGACAGTCGGCAGCAACGGGCGCGGCGGTGCCGGCCGAACGGCTTTCCGCACAGAAGGCGCGCGAGATCGCGCGTGAGGTCTATCAGTACGCCTATCCCATCGTGCTGATGGATGTGACGATGCGGCAATCAACCGCAGTGGCGAACGCGACCACTGTCAGGGGGCGTGCTCCGATCAATCAGTTTGCCTATTTTCGGACCTATCCAGATGCGGATGCGAAGGATGTGGTCCGCTTCAACTTCGACACCCTGTATTCCTTCGCATGGGCCGACCTGAGCAAGGGGCCGATGATCCTGTCCGTCCCCGACACCGGCGGGCGCTTCTATCTGGTGCCGACGCTCGACATGTGGACGGACGTGTTCTCGTCGATCGGATCGCGCACGACCGGCACCAAGGCCGGGAATTTTGCCTATTGCCCGCCCGGCTGGAAAGGCAAATTGCCGGCGGACGTTCAACGTATCGACGCGCCGACGTCGATGATCTGGGTGATGGGGCGCATCCAGACCAACGGGCCTTCGGACTATGACAACGTTCACAAGGTCCAGGACGGATTGAAGCTCACGCCGCTGGCCCGATGGGACAAGAGCTATTCGCCACCCGCGACGGCGGCGGTGGATGCGAAGGTGGACGCCAAGACGCCACCTCTTGTGCAGGTCGGCAAGATGACGGGTGTGGAGCTGTTCGCGCGCTTCGCCGAGTTGATGCAGAAATTCCCTCCGCATCCGAACGATTACCCGATTCTCTTCCGGATGAAGGCGATCGGGCTCGAACCTGGCAAGGGCTGGGACCGCAGCAAGGTTGATGAAGCCTCGCTCGAGGCGATCAATGCGGGCGCGAAGGACGGTCT
This sequence comes from Bradyrhizobium ferriligni, assembly GCF_056837965.1. Lineage (NCBI taxonomy): Bacteria > Pseudomonadati > Pseudomonadota > Alphaproteobacteria > Hyphomicrobiales > Nitrobacteraceae > Bradyrhizobium > Bradyrhizobium ferriligni. The sequence goes on along the minus strand of NZ_JBXEJO010000025.1, from coordinate 42,146 downwards.
GGATGACATGATTGCGGGCGTCAAGACTGCCGGCAACCACGTCAACGGCTGGAACATAACGACCGACAATATCGGGACCTATGGCACGTCCTACCGGCAACGCGCGCTTGTCGCGTTGGCTGGCCTTGGCGCCAATCTTCCAGCCGACGCGGTCTACCCGACGGCCTTCCTCGATGGAGACGGGAAGCCGATGGATGGCGCGAACAGGTACGTCCTGCACTTCGACAAGGGAAAGACGCCTCCCGCCGGCGCGTTCTGGTCTCTCACAATGTACGACAATCAGGGCTTCCAGGTGCCCAATCCGCTGAATCGGTTCGCGATCGGCGACCGCGACAAGCTGGCGTTCAACGCCGACGGCTCGCTCGACATCTACGTCCAGGCGGACTCGCCTGGAGCCGACAAGGAATCGAATTGGCTTCCGGCGCCGAAATCCGGGCTGATTGGGCCGACGCTGCGCCTCTATGCGCCAAAGCCGGAGGTGCTGGATGGTCGGTGGGTCCCGCCCGCGGTGAAGCGGATGCAGTGAAGGTGAAGTGGCAAGAGAAGACGAGCATGCTTACAGCAACTCTTAAACTGGTCCCGTTTGCGCTCATGGCGCTGGCGGGCTCCGCATCAGCGCAGAACGTCTCCGAACAGGAGGCCTACGCGATCGCCAAGGATGGTTACGTCTATGCGTACCCGCTGATGCTGACGCGCGCGACCGTCCAGAGGCTGAGCAATTTCGTGCAGCCCGTCGAAGGTGATGCCTACGGGCCGCCGAACCAATTCCATCATGTGCGGGCCTTTGCCAACCCCGAAGCAAAGCTTGTCATCCGCACCAATGTGGACACGCTGTACTCGGCTGGCGTCCTCGACCTGAAGGCCGAGCCGATGGTGCTCTCGGTACCGTCGGCCGATCGCTATTTCATGCTGCCGATGCTGAGCCTGTGGAGCGATGTCTTCGCTGTGCCCGGAACGCGAACGACGGGCAGGAATACGGCGCGCGATTTCCTGGTGGTAAGCCCGCAGTGGCGCGGCGATGCGCCGGCGGGCCTGGAGGTGATCAAAAGCCCCACGCGCTATGTATGGATCATCGGCCGTACCCAGACCAATGGGGTCGCCGACTATACGAACGTTCATAAGGTTCAGGACGGCATGAAGCTCACGCCGCTCTCGGCCTGGGGCAAGGCGGATTATGTCCCGGCCAAGGGCACCATCGATCCCAACATCGACATGAAGGCGGCGCCGCCGGTGGCGGTCGACAGGATGGACGCGGCGACCTATTTCGGCAGCTTCGCTGAGTTGCTCAAGGAGAATCCACCGAACCCGGTCGACTATCCGATCATCCATCGCCTTGAACGTGTGGGCTTCAAGGTCGGCCAAAGCTTCGATCTTGCGAAAGCGCCGGCAAACATCCAGCAGGCATTCAATCGCGGCTCTGCCGACGGCAAGGCCCTGGTGCTGGCCGAGGGCAAGAAGGCCAGCGGCATCGGTGGCAAGGGCTGGATCTACACCACCCGCAGCGGCGCCTATGGCGTGGACTATCTCTACCGCGCCGCGATCGCCCAGTGCTGTCTCGGCGAGAACCTGCCGCAGGACGCGGTCTACCCCGCGCTGTCAACGGACAGCGATGGCCGGGCGCTGGATGGCGCCAACAAGTACGTCCTGCATTTCGACAAGGGCAAGCTGCCGCCGGTGGACGCGTTCTGGTCCGTGACGGCCTACGACATCGAGGGTTACTTCATCCCGAACCCGATCAAGCGTCAGGCCATCGGCGATCGCGACAAGCTCATCGCCAACGCCGATGGCTCCGTTGATCTCTACCTCCAGGCCGACTCGCCCGGAAACGACAAGGAAGCCAACTGGCTCCCGGTCGGCAAGGCGCCGTTCACGCTGCTGATGCGCCTCTACTCGCCGCGCGAGGAATTCCTTCAAGGAAAGTGGACACCGCCCGACGTGGCCAAGTCGAATTGAGGGGCAAGTGCGGACGACGGCATGTCTGGTCGGTCTGATGTCATGTGAGGTGGTGCCGTGAGCGGCTATGACATCTACGCCTGGATCGTGCCGGTCATTTTGCCGACGAGAGCTGTCGGCGCGTTGAAGCGACTTCAAAACGGAGGATAGAACATGAAAATCGGAAGTTACACGGGCCTGGCGGTCGTTTCTTGTCTGCTGATGCTTTTGCCCGCGAAAGCGCAAACCCCGCTCTCAGCCTACGCGGATGCGAATGGCTTTATTGATGTCCAGGCGATGACCTGTGCGCAGCTCGCCGGCACCTATCAGGAAGACGCCGACATGCTGGCCGCCTGGTACAGCGGTTGGTACAATGGCCTCGCCAAGAAGCACTACGCACACATCACCCGGGCGAAGTCAGGCGAGCACCAACTGATCGTCTACTGCAAGGCTCATCCCAGCGTGAAGATCATCGAGGCGATCGACCTTCTGCTGAAGAACGAAGGGAAGTAGGTGGAGCAGCCACGCGGGACTTCTGGTCCCGCGTGGTCGGCCAGCAGCGGGGAATAACGATGAGCGGATACGACATCTTCGCCTGGATCGTGCTGGTCATCCTGCTTGCCAGCGCGATCGGGGTGTTCTGCATCGCGGGCTGGCTGCCCGGGCATATCGCGAAGTCGCGCAACCATCCCTACGCGCAGGCCGTGACGGTGGCAGGCTGGATCACGCTGCTGTTCGGCTTCGCGCTGTGGCCGATCGCGCTGATCTGGGCTTATGTCGACGTGCCCCAACGCAAGAGTGGAGCGGTGTGATGGGCGTCGCGATCATCAACACCTATCTGGTGCTGCTGTTCCTGCTGGTGCATTTCAAGATCGTGCGCTTCAACCTGTTCTGGAAGCTGTCGCCGTTCATCGTGCTGGTCCTGGTGCTGTTCGGTCTCCTGGTCCCGATGAACTGGGGTGCCCCGCAGGGCTCGGCGCTGGTGGTGCGCAATGCGGTGTCGATCGTGCCTAACGTCGCCGGCGAAGTGACCGAGGTGCCCGTCACCGCCAACGCACCGCTGAAGGCCGGTGATGTGCTGTTCAAGATCGATCCGACCCCTTACGACGCACAGGTCATGGCGATCACGGCGCAGCTCAAGCTGTCGAAGACACGGCTGACGCAGATGACGACGCTTTTCGAGCGCGACGCCGGGCGCGGCTTCGACGTCGAGCAGCGCCAGTCGGAAGTCGACCAGCTCAGCGGCCAGCTCGAGGCGGCGCAGTGGAATCTCGACAAGACGGTGGTGAAGGCGCCGGCCGACGGCTACGTCACCAATGTTGCGCTGCGCAAGGGCGCGCGGGTAACCAATCTGCCGCTGTCGCCGGTGATGGCGTTCATCGATACCTCGAACACGATCATCGGCGTCGAGATCAACCAGATCGATGCCCGTTACGTCGCGCCGGGACAGGAGGTCGAGGTCACCTTCAAGTTTGCGCCCGGGCAGATCTATTCCGGCAAGGTCGAGAGCGTGCTGCAGGCGATCGCGACCGGCCAGACCCAGACCTCAGGCACCGCCGTGGCGCCGAAAGCGATCGAGGCGGCACCTTTCGTCGTGCGTGTGAAGCTCGACGATGCTACCTTTGCTAATCGGTTGCCTGCGGGCAGCGCCGGGACGGCGGCAATCTATACGGAGCATTTGAAGCCGACGCATGTGGTCCGTCGCGTGCTGCTGCGCCAGGTCGCGATCATCAATTATGTCAATCCGTTTTGAGCGGGCAGGGAAGGGGCACGATATCGATGGGGAAATCATCTGCTGAAGACGAGGCGTTGCCGCGGCGCGACGGGCGAGGCGTCGTGAATCGGCGGCAGACGCTGCTCGGCGCCGCCGCGCTCCTGACCAGCGGGCTGCTGGCGCCATCTCGCGCCTGGGCTCAATCCGGGTCGGCGGACGATGCGCGCGCGATCGCCAAGGATGCCTACATTTACGGCTTTCCGCTCGTCGACAGCTATCGGGTGCAATACTCCTACTTCGTCGATCGTGGCGGTGCCGAATACAAGGCGCCGTGGAACACGATCTTCAACAACGCGCGGGTCTACACGCCCGACGACAAGGCGATCCAGACCCCCAATTCGGACACGCCGTATTCCTATGTCGGCGCGGACCTGCGTGCCGAGCCGATCGTGTTCACGGTGCCGGCCGTCGAGAAGGGCCGCTACTACTCGCTGCAATTCATCGACATGTACACCTTCGACTTCGCCTATGTCGGCAGCCGCGCCACCGGCAATGGCGCAGGGAGCTACCTGCTGGCGGGGCCGACCTGGAAGGGCCAGAAGCCGAAGGGGATCAGGAAGGTCATTCGCTGCGAGACCCAGTTTGCCTTCGTGCTTTATCGCACCCAGCTCTTCAACCCCGGCGACATCGAGAATGTGAAGAAGATTCAGGCCGGCTACAAGGTGCAGACGCTGTCGCAGTTTCTCGGCAAGCCGGCGCCCGCGGCTGCGCCCGAGGTTGCGTTCATCAAGCCGATCACTGCCGAGCAGGAGCGCAGCTCGCTCGAATTCTTCGGCATCCTCAACTTCATCTTGCAGTTCTGTCCGACCCATCCGAGCGAGAAGGCGCTGATGGCGCGCTTTGCCAGGATTGGGATCGGCGCGGGGAAACCGTTTGATGCCAATTCGCTGGCGCCGGAGACCCGGAAGGCCTTGCAGGATGGCATGGCCGATGCCTGGAAGGCCTTTGCCGAATTCAAGGCGACGAAGATCGATACCGGCAAATCGTCGAGCGCTGATGGCTTCGGGACGCGGGAGCATCTGAGGAACGACTACATGCAGCGGATGTCGGCGGCGGTGCTCGGGATCTATGGAAATTCGAAGCAAGAGGCAATGTATCCCGTGTATTTCGTCGACTCGGACAAGCGGAAGCTCGACGGTGCCAATCGCTACACGATGCGCTTCGCTCCGGGCCAGCTGCCGCCGGTCAACGCATTCTGGTCGCTCACGATGTACCAGCTGCCGGCGAGCCTGCTCTATGCCAACCCGCTCAACCGTTATTTGATCAATTCGCCGATGTTGCCGAACCTGAAGCGCGATGCCGATGGCGGGATCACGCTCTATGTCCAGAACGAATCGCCCGGTCAGGACAAGGAAGCCAACTGGCTGCCGGCGCCGAAGGGGCCGTTCCTCGCGGCAATGCGCCTGTACTGGCCGAAGCCCGCGGCGCTCTCCGGCCAATGGAAGGCGCCGCCGATGCAGCAGGTTTCGTAGGGGACTGACAGATGACGATCAGAGAAATTGCTTTTGGCTTGGTAACTTTTGCAGCGATCACGAACGCTCAAGCGCAGTCGCCCGCCGGCAGTGCCGTGCCGGTCACGGTCGACAATTTCGCCCGCGCCGAATCCGATCTCTACTTCGGTAACAACATCAAGGATACCGGCGGAACGGGTAAGCTCTTCCATCACCGCGAGCCGATGTCGATCGACAAGCAGGTGGTGATCCGGGCTAATCGCGATACGCTTTACTCCTCTGGTGTCTTCGACCTCGATGCCGGCCCGGTGACCATCACGCTGCCGGATGCAGGCAAGCGCTTCCGCTCGCTGATGGCAATCAACGAGGATCACTATGTGGTCGGCAACGTCGAATATTGCCCGGGCACCTTCACCTACGACAGGGCGAAGGCCGGAACGCGTTACATGCTGATCGGTTTGCGCACACTGGTCGATCCCAACGACCCAAAGGACGTCGCCCAGGTCCATGCGCTGCAAGACGCGATCAAGGTCAGCCAGAAGGCACAAGGCAAGTTCGAGGCACCGAACTGGGACCAGGCCGGCCAGAAGAGCATCCGTGACGCGCTTCTGGTGTTGAATGACCATACCGGCGGCTTCGCCCGCGCGTTCGGGGCCAGGGGGCAGGTCGATCCGGTCAGGCACTTGATCGGCACCGCCGCCGGCTGGGGCGGCAATCCCGACAAGGACGCGTCCTATCTCAGCATCACGCCCGCCCGGAACGACGGCACGACGGTCTACAAGCTGACCGTCAGGGACGTGCCGGTCGACGCATTCTGGTCGATCAGCGTGTACGATGCGAAGGGATATTTCGAGAAGAATCCCTACGACGCGTACACGCTGAACAACATCACGGCGAAGAAATCCGCCGATGGGTCGATCGCAATCCAGTTCGGCGGCTGCGACGGCAAGATCCCGAACTGCCTCCCGGTCATGAAGGGCTGGAACTACACGGTCCGGCTCTACCGGCCGCGCCCGGAGATCCTGAACGGGAAGTGGAAATTCCCGGAGGCGCAGGCGGTGAATTGAGACGCACGCGAATCCGCTATGATGTCTTGAACGAAATGGGGAGCTCGGGATGAAGACCGTCAGGAATCACAAGGGCGCCGTTCTCGGCATCATTGGCGCAATCGCGCTGTCGGCGATGCCGCGCACGGCGCTGGCCGACGCCGGTGGATTGAGCTTCTGGCTCCCCGGAGCGTTCGCCAGCCTGACGGCAGCACCGGCGGTGCCCGGCTGGGCGTATGAGACGATCTACATTCACCTCGACACAAGCGCCAACGCGGGAAAGAATTTTGTCATCGGCAACCGCGTGCCGGGGTCCGTCGTCGCCGGTCTCAACGCGCATGCCGACGTTCTCATCGAAGGGTTCACCTATACCTGGGCTCAGTCGGTCCTGGGAGGCCAGGCGGCCGTAACCGTCCTTACCGCGCCGGGAAATATCGGCGTCGGCGTCGACGCGACGCTGACGGGGCCGCGGGGCAATACGGTCTCGGGCGTCGCGACCGACAACCGCAACACGGTCTCCGATGTCTTCTACCAGGGCACGCTGAAATGGAATCAGGGTGTCAACAACGAGATGTTCTACATCTTCGGCAACATCCCGAGCGGGACTTATGACAGCAGCCGCCTCGCCAATCTCAGCTTCGGATTCACCGCGATCGACGTCGGCGGCGCCTATACTTATCTCAATCCGGAATCCGGCCAGGAGTTCTCGGTGCTGGCGGGCGTCACCTACAATGGCATGAACAAGGATCTGCAGTACCAGAACGGCATCGACTTCCACGTCGACTGGGGACTCTCGAAGTTCGTCGCCAAGAACGTGCATGTCGGTGTGGCCGGCTACTATTTCCAGCAGCTCACCGGAGACAGCGGAGCCGGCGCCAAGCTCGGCGATTTCAAGGGACGCGTTGCCGGCATCGGCCCGCAGGTGGGATTCATCTTTCCGGTTGCCGATGGCTATCAGGGCTATCTGAACCTCCGAGGCTACAAGGATTTCGCCGCAGAGAATCGGCCGGAAGGGTGGACGGCATGGGTGACGTTCCAGCTCTCGCCGGCCGCGCCGGCTGCGACACCGACGAAGCCGATCGTGCGCAAGTATTAGCGGAGGCGAACGACGAGCTCGATGAGTGATGCGCGCGAGACCGGCCGGGGGCCGATTCGTATCGGCTTCCGCACCTCGATCATCACGGTTGTCATCGCCGCGGTGCTGGTGGTCGGACTGACGCTGGTCTATCTCAGCTTCAGGCGGGTCTCGTCGATCACGCAGATGGCTGCGAGCACCTTCATCGACAAGGTGGGGCAGATCGGCGCCGATCGCATCGACGCGCAGTTCAAGAATGTGCGCGACAACCTCGAGATCCTGGCAGGCCTGCCGGCCATCCAGGAGGCCGACGTCGCCGACAATGTCAGGCTCTACGCCCTGCTGGCCTCGATGCTGCGCAACAATCCGCAGATCTTCAATCTCTATGTCGGCTATGAAGACGGCTCCTTCCTGGAGATGGACGTCATCGATCGTGCCAAGCCGCAATTCCGCACGGCGCTGAATGTCGCCCCCGACGCCGTCTACCGCGTCGTCGTCATTGCCCGATCGGGAGCGGACGCCGCGGCGCCGGTGACGTTGTTCCTGTCGGAAAACCTGACCCAGGTCGCGAAGGTGGCGGGGCCGCACAGCTACGACCCGCGGAAGCGTCCCTGGTATGTCGATGCCCTGAAGGATCGCAAGACGCTGCTCACCGGGCCCTATGTGTTCTACGCGACCGGGGAGCCTGGTTACACGCTGCGCACGCCGCTCAGGGAGGGCCGCCGCGGGGTGGTGGCCGCCGACCTGCTGCTCAATCGCCTCGAGGAGATGCTGAGCCGGCAAAAGCTCGGAAAATCCGGGCTGGCCTTCCTGTTCAACGACGCCGACCGCATCGTCGGCCATCCCGAGATGCGCGAGCTGATGACGGAACGCAGCGACGCATTGCCCCGGATCGACGCCATCAAGCTTCCCGGCCTGTCCGCGGCGATCCAGTCCTGGCGCAGCGACGGGCTCGCCCAGCAATTCTTCACCGACGCCGACGGGCGGACCCTTGTGGCGGCCTTTCACCGCATCGAGACGGCCGGTGCGGCCAATATCCACCTCGCGGTGGTCGCCCCGCTCGACGAGTTTTTTGCCAAGATCATCTCGGAGCGGCGCGCGCTGTTCGCCATCGCGCTCGGCTTTGTGATCGCGATGCTGCCGTTCGCGTTCTGGCTCGGCTCGCTGCTCGCCCGATCGCTGCGCGAGCTGGCGCGGCAGACCGACGAGATCCAGCACTTCCAGCTCGCGGACCGGCCGCGCATGCAATCGGCCATCGACGAGATCGACGAGCTCGGCCGCTCGGTGTTTACGATGCGGACCGTCGTGCGCAACTTCTCCAGCTTCATCCCGCAGCCGATCGTCCGTCAGCTGATGCAGTCCGGAGCCTCGCTGCAGCTCGGCGGCATCAGGCGCGAGGTCACGGTTCTCTTCACCGACGTCGCCGACTTCACCGCGAAGACGGAGAAAGCGGACCCGTCGCAGGTCATGATCTTCACCTCGCGTTATTTCGCCGCGATGTCGGAGGCGATCATGAAACACCATGGCACCATCGACAAGTTCATCGGCGATGCGGTGATGGCGCTGTGGAACGCGCCGGACGAGGATCCCGATCACGTCGTTCATGCCTGCGAGGCCGTATTGGACTGCATTCACCGCAACGCCGAGCTCAACCGGGCCTTCCGCAGCGAAGGCTGGCCGGCCTATACCACGCGGTTCGGCCTGCATCTCGGCGATGCCGTGGTCGGCAATGTCGGCTCCGCCGCCCGCATGAGCTACACTGCGCTCGGCGCCACCATCAATCTGGCCTCGCGTCTCGAAGGCCTCAACAAGAATTACGGCACGCAGGTCCTGGTGAGCGCGGCCGTCAGGGCGCGTGCCGAACACAGATTTGCGTTCCGCAGCGTCGACCAGATCCGGCCGAAGGGCTTTGCCGACGCGATCACGGTCTACGAGCTGTGCGGCGAACGCGGCGATTCGGAGCTGACGTTCTGCGCGCGCTGGGAAGCCGTCTACAGTTCGATCCGGTACGCGGAGCCCGCCGCGGCGGCGCTGCGCATCGCCGATTTCCTGGTCGAGTACCCCTGGGATTGTGTCGCGCAATACCATGCCGAACGGCTGCGCAATGCCGTTCAGCAGCCGCTACTTGATCTGTCGGTACCCTGAGATGCAGGTCGAAGCATTTTGATCCGACCCTCGAGCTCTCGACGGCCAAGGGCCGCTCCGGTCATCGATCGGGATCGCGCGATCGCCGATGCGATCGCTTCAGCCGCCCCGCAATGCGGGAGCGCAACGCCGGTGGTTAGGCAGCCATCAGTTGCTGAAGCGCAACAGCCTGCTCACGGGTCTGGAATGCGATGGCGGTGTGGGTAAAGCCCGACGAGGCCTGGGTCTGCGCGATGTGATTGAGGACCTCAGTGCCCTTGACCACGTGAAGTTCCATTCCCGGGCCGGCCGGAAAAATCCCCAGAACGACGTCGTAGGCCTCGACGATGGCCTTCAAGGCGCCACCCTTGTCTTCCGACGCGTCGATAAAGATACGAACATCCGCGGCGATACTACGAAGTTCGTCAAAGTCGATCACTGGAAGTCTCCCATACGCAACTCACTGATCGATCCTAGCTACAACTTGCTTACTGAAACATAAATTACGCGGGTTCCTCACCGGACAAGTATCGCTAGAGCGTTTTCGAGCGAAGTGGATACCGGTTCGCGTGAAGAAAACGCGTCAAAACAAGAATCTAGAGCCCCGTTCCGATTCCATCGGAACGGGAAAAGCTCTAGGCGCCGGTCGGCGGTCTCCGCTTCGCGATGCGTTTGACCGGCGCATGGGCCGGCACGGCATTCGATGTCTGGTCGGCCATGTGGGGAATGCGGTGCTCGATATGCGCCACGACGCGGAAGAAGCCGTCCAGCGCCTTGGCGTCGAGGCCGGCCGTGAGGTTGCTGTGCCGGCGCAGGATTTCATCCAGACTGCGGTCGAGTAGGGCGACGCCTTGCGATGTCAGCCGGATCTCGGTGCGGTTCCGGGCGCTGCCTCGCACGGGGGTCAGCTCGATCAGGCCCTTTTTCTTCAGCGAGGTCGTCTCGCGGCTGACGACAGCCTTGTCCAGTTGCGCATTGGTCCAGATGTCGTAGGCGCTTGCCGGTTCATGCTCCCTGAGAAAGGACAGCACCCGCCATTCCGCGAGCGACACGCCGTAGGCCTGCGGGAAGAACGCGTTGGCATTGGCGCGCAACTTCGCCACCAGGCTCGAGAGCACGGTCGGCACGTAACGTTCGAAATCGATCACCAGCTCCGAGCTCGCGTCCCCTTGCGGGGCGCGGCGCGGGGCAGGGGCGCTGGTGCGGTTTGTTGCAGTCCGGCTCTTCATTCTTTCACGAGTTGAGTGCGCGCGATCAGGACCAGGGCCGCCGCGACGAGGAGAACGCCTGTTACCACGAGGAACCCGGTGGTGAAACTGCCCGAGGCGTCCTTGGCGCGTCCGATCACGATCGGGATCGTGGCGCCCCCGATGCTGCCGATGGTGCTGACCAGGCCGATCGCGCCCGGCGCGCTCTGCCGCGACATGTAGGACTGCGGGATGGTCCAGAACACCGCCTGCGTGCCATAGACGCCGACATTGGCAACCATGAATCCGATGATGATCCAGAGCGGCGACGTTGAAAAGGCCGCCATTGCGAAGCCGGCCGCTGCGATCACGAAGGTCATGGCCGCATAATAGAAGCGCTCACCGACATGGTCGGAGTGCCGCGACAACGCGATCATGCCGATCAGGCCGGCGACGGGCGGGATCGCGGTCACGAAACCGACCTGTGAATTCGGCAGCCCGAACGACTTGATGATCTGCGGCAGCCACGGGAACAGCGAAGCCAGGCCACAGAACAGGCCGAAATTGCACAGGCCGAACAGCAGCACCATCGGCTTGGTGATGGTCCTGAGCACGCCTTCGGCATGCACCACGCCGGTTGCCTTGGCATCGCGCTCCAGCGCGCCCATCAGCCAGTTGCGCTGCGCCGTCGATAGCCAGCTCGCCTGCTGCGGGCGGTCGGTCAGATAGAAGATGCCGACGATGCCGAGAATGATCGGCGGCAGGCCCTCGAGGATGAACAGCCATTTCCAGCCTGAAATGCCGAACGTTCCGTTCAGCTCGAGGATGACGCCGGAGATCAACGAGGCGAAGATATAGGAGATCGGCACCGCATAGTTGAACATCGCATTGTAGCGGGCGCGGTAGCTGAACGGAAACCAGAGGCTCAGCAGCAGCATCACGCCGGGAAACAGGCCGGACTCGGCAAAGCCGAGGAAGCCGCGGAACGCATAGAGACTGAGCGGGCCCTGCGTGAACGCCATCAGCACCGTGGCAATGCCCCACAGGATCGCGATCCGCGTCAGCGTAATGCGCGCGCCGTATTTGCTGAGGATCAGATTGCTCGGGATCTCGAAGATCGAATAGGTGAAGTACATGATGCCGACCGCGATGCCGAACTTCTCGGCATTGAGCCCGAGCTCCTTGTTCATCTGCAGCGCGGCAAAGGAGATGTTGCCGCGGTCGAGAATGGCGAGGAAGTACAGCGCCATCACGAACCACATCAGGCGCAGCGCGACCTTGCGGATCGTGCTGCGTTCGATTTCCGGATCGGCGGTCGTACTCGCCGCCTTGTCCATCACGATTTCGGTCATCCCTGTCTCCCCCGATTTTCTTGATTTTTGAGCGGTTGCCTTATGCCGGCAGGCAGACTTCCAGCCGGTCGCCCGCCACGCGGACGGGATAGGTCTGGATGTCGATCTCGACCGGACTGGTCAGCGCTTCGCCGGTCCGGATATCGAAGCGGCCCATATGCAGCGGGCATTCGATCTCGCAACCGTCCAGCATGCCGTCGGACAGCAGCGCCTCCGCATGGGTGCAGATATTGCTCGTCGCGTAATACTCGTTGCCGACGCGATAGAGCGCGACGTGGTGGCGGCCGATTTCGATGCCGTACGGCTCGCCCTCGTTCAACGCGCTGAGTGCGGCAGCTTCGTGCCAGGTCCCCTGATCATCCGTCATGTGCCCTCTCAAATGCTGTAGAAATCGAGCACGGTCGGGACGCGGTCATTGACCAGCGTGATGACCTTGCGCGCGATCTTCCAGGTCTCGCCGTCACGCCGCAGCGTGTGCTCGTAACGCCCGTGGCGCAGGTGCTCCTTGGCGACGCGCGGGTCGTAGACGTGGACCGAGAACACCGAGTGGCAGGTGATCTGTTCAGGCCCGGTTTCGGACGCTTCGAGGTTCGAGATCTGGTGCACGGTGCGCGGCAGCGGCAGCGCGGTGATCGATTTGCGCGACTCGATTCGCGCGATCCGCTCTTCCAGCCCGCGCCGCGCATCGTGGTAGAGCAACGAGACCTGCGTGTCGGGATCGCTGGTGGTGGTATATTCATCGAGCCATGCCGGCACCCAATAGACGGCATCCTCGCTGTACATCGCGACCCAGTCGGCCCATTCGCCGGTATCGAGCAGGCGCGCCTCGCGGAAGATGATCGCGGCTGCGACCGCGTGGGCATCGGTTTGCCTGATTGCGCTGGCAGCGATCATGCCGTCTCCCCGGCGGCATGCTGCAACAGCCTGCGCCACTCGCGATACCCGGGATGGAAGTTCGTCTCGCCGCCGAAGCTCGTGGGACCGAACGACCATTCGGAAGGGGTGATGCCGAGCTCGCGCGTGTGCGCGCTCTCGCCGTGGCCGATCTCCGCGACGCCGCGCAGATAACCCTGCGTGGGCGCGGCGGTCGTCGCGTAGTAGCCGGTCTGGCAGAACTCATACATGACGTTGTCGTCCGAGCTAGCCAACCCGGAGGCATTGAAGAAATCTTCGTAGTTGCGAATGCGAAGCGTGCGCGCGGCGACACTTTCGCCGACCGGAGCCAGGCAATGCGACACCATCTCGGTCTTGTCGGGCGCCAGCGGCCGCCAGGTCCGCACCTGCGCCGACAGGATGTCGATGACCTGCAGGTTCGGAAAAATCGTGAGGTTGCGCTGGCGAAGCATCCATTTGGCGCGGGTGCTGCCGACGCGCTGCCGCACGGCATCGAGACGCGCCGGATCCATGCCGAGCGGCCGGCCATAGAGCTGCGTGCGCTTGATCGACCAGTTGACGGCGTGGCCGTAATCGAAGCTGAAGCTGCCTTGCCCTTCCTGCTCGCCTTCCGGCTCAACCGTGAACCCGGCATCCGGTCCGGCGCTGGCATTGCGCTTCTTCAGGATATCGACGTAGGAGCTGTGCGTGGTCGCGAAGTGATAGTAGTCGAGACCGTTCTCGAACTGCAGCTTCCAGTTTGCATCGAACGTGTAGGTGCTGGCGCCCGGCACGAACTCGACCTCACCGCTGTCGCTCTGATCGATGATGAGGTCGAGGAACGCGCGGGTGTCGCCGAGAAATTCCTCCAGCGGCGGAACGTCGACTGAGAGGCTCGCGAACAGGAATCCGCGATACGAACCCAGCCGCGCGACAGGAAGAAGGTCGTGATTGCTGTTCGAGAACGACGGCGGATACTGCCCGCTCGCTTCTTCCGTCACGGAGATGTTGCGCCCGCCCGAGTCGTAGGCCCAGCCGTGATAGCGGCAGACGTGAAACTTCTGCCGGCCCTGCTTGAAGGGACAGACGATCGTTCCGCGATGCCGGCAGGTGTTGAGGAATGCGCCGACTTTGCCCTCGGCGCTCCGCATCACCAGAATGGGATGCCGGCCGATATGGGTGGTGACGAAGTCGTTGGGGCGGGCGATCTGGGATTCCAGGCCGATGAAATTCCACGTGGCCTCGAAGATATATCGCAGCTCGGCGTCGAACACGCCCGGATCGGTGAAGATCCGGCGATCGACTGCGAAGATGCGTTCGCCGGGGCGGTCGTCGATGAGCCGGGAAATCTCGCTCAGCCTTGCCGCGTGGGTCTGCGAAGCAGCGTTCATAACGTCCTCCCTTCGACTAACCGCCGGTCGCGAAAAGTCGCCCGCAGAGCCGCGTCACGGCTCGCGTCTTCTCACGGCGGGAACAGCCGGCTTGATCGCCAATCTTGGAGTGACTCTATAGTTGTCATGACAACTATGGTCAAGGCGGTTGCTTGATCGGACGCCGGAGCTGGACGCGGTGGGGCGCCCGCCCCGCCGTCTGGAACGGACGGCCGGATGCAACGGATACGGCCCGCGCGTCGGGCTACGGCGCGGAACGAGCGGATCGTTTGCCGTGGCGAGGCGTGTTCAGCTCTTGCGCGCCGGCGCGGTCAGGATGATTCCGTCATCGATCAGGGCGCGGCAGATCTTCTTCAGCGCGGCGATCGCTTCACGCGTTGCCCGGCTCACCGGCCGCCCGCGCGGAAGCGCCAGAACGCGCTCGGCGCGCATCCACGGCAACAGCGCCGCCGACAGCACGCCGGCGGCCACCTCCTGGTGAATGCCGGAGAAGGGCAGCAGCGCGTAGCCGAGACCCGAGGCCACCATGCGCTTCATCGGTGTGCTGTTATCGACCCGCACCGCGCAGAGCATGGTCGACGGGAACGGATTGCGACTGAGCGGGGCCACCGCGGATGGCAAGGCGTCGAACTCCTTGCGGGTCAGTCGGCCGCGCTTCAGCAGCGGATCGCGCGACGGTCCGATCAGGAACACCTGCTCGACGACCAGCGTTTCATAGTCGAGATGATCGTTGGGCGACGGCGTCGTCACGATCGCCAGATCGAGTTCACCGCGCAGCAGGCGTTCGGATGCGCTTTCCGTCAGGCCCTCACTCAGTTCGAGCCGCACGCGTGGAAATTGCTTGACGAAGGTCTGGGCCAGCGGCGGGTAGAGGATATCGCCGAGGCTCGGTGGCGCGCCGATCCGCACCGTACCGCTCGGCTCCCGATTTTCCGTGCGCACCTCGGCCTTGATGTCGTCGATCGTCCCAAGCAGCCAGCGCCCGCGCGCAAGCAGCACCTTGCCGGATTCCGTAACCGAGACACCGCGCGCGCCGCGTTCGAGCAAGGTGCCGCCGAGTTCGTCTTCGAGTTCCTTGACGTGGCGGCTGAGCGCCGACTGGGCGACATTCAGCGTGCTCGCCGCCGCGGCAAAGCCGCCACGCTCGGCGACGGCGACGAAATAGCGGATCTGCCGCAGGTCCATGACGGGCACTCCATCTCAAATCGAGATGGATACCATATCAAACATATTCTTGTGAGATACCGAAAAAGGAGCAGTCTCCTCGCAACGATCAAACGGAGGAGAGACGAGGATGGGCATCGCCACCGATGAGGCACGCCAGACGTCCGTATTCATTGCCGGCGGCGGGCCGGTCGGTCTTGCGATGTCGCTGCTGCTCGATCGCTTCGGCATCGACTGCGTGGTGGTCGAGAAGAGCCCGACCACCACAGATCATCCCAAGTCGCGCGGCTGCTGGGTCCGCACCATGGAGATCTTCCGGCAGTGGGGGATCGAGCAGGCGATCCGCGACCGCGGCCTGCAGGACAATTCCGACATGTTCGTGTTCCTCGACAGCATCGCAGGTCACGAGTTCGGCCGCACCCGTCCCGAGCCGAATGTCGGCCATACCCCCGCCTGGAAGAGCCTGGTCGCCCAGGACGCCGTCGAGGAGGAGATCCTGCGGGTGGTCGAAAAGTCCAAGCACGCCACGGTTCTGTTCAACACGGCCTGTGAATCGTTCGAGGAGACCAACAGCGGCGTCAACGTCACGACACGTTGCGAAAAGACCGGCGAGGTGACGCAGTGGACGGCGACCTACCTGATCGCCGCCGATGGTGCAGGCAGCCAGACCCGGCGCAGCGCCGGGATCGAGATGGTCGGGCCCTCGACGCTGGCGGTGATGTCGAACGAGTATTGGCGTGCCGATCTGTCGCGGCTGCCGATCGCGCGCGAGGCCGCCGGCTTCATCATCATCCCGGACAAGCCCGATCTGCCGCGCGCCGGCATCCTGAACACCAATGGCCGCGATCGCTGGCTGACCGTGACGCAAATCGGCCTGACCAAGGACGATCGCGAGCGCCCTTGGACCGACCAGGAGTTCATCGAGATCGCGCGCGGCCATGTCGGCATTCCGGACCTCGACGTCACGCTTTTGAACCGCTCGATCTGGCGCGTCAGCATGCAGGTGGCCGAGAGTTTTCGAAAGGGAAGGGTGTTTCTCGTCGGCGACTGCGCCCATCGCTTTCCGCCGACCGGCGGCTTCGGCCTGAACTCCGGCGTTCAGGACGCGCATAATCTCGCCTGGAAGCTCGCCTTCGTGTTGAAGGGTCTGGCGGATGAAAAGCTGCTCGACAGCTATTCCAGCGAGCGCCGCCCGATCGCGCAGTCCAATGCCAATTTCAGCTACGGCAACAGGCTGCGTTTCGGGCTGACCGACGACGCCGTGCGGTCGCGCGATCCGGACCGGATCAGGTTCTGGATCAACGACATGGACAATCATTTGCACAGCATCGGCCAGAACCTCGGCCACAACTACGAGGAGGGCGCGGTGATCCCCGATGGCACCGTCGCGAAGGCGTTGAACTCCCGCTACTACACGCCGACCGACCGTCCCGGCGCGCGCTTTCCGCATATGTGGCTCGAGCCTTCGCGCAAGAAATCGACGCTCGACTGGTTCGACAAAGAGTTCACCGTCGTCGCGGGGCCACTCGGCAGCGAGTGGCTGGAAGCGGGAAAACAGGTATCCGGGAAGACCGCCTTGCCGCTGTCGCTGAAGCAGTTGCCCTCAGCCGATCCGGCGGACGGATTCCAGTTGGGCATGCGCGGCGCCGTGCTGGT
Source organism: Bradyrhizobium ferriligni (assembly GCF_056837965.1). Lineage (NCBI taxonomy): Bacteria > Pseudomonadati > Pseudomonadota > Alphaproteobacteria > Hyphomicrobiales > Nitrobacteraceae > Bradyrhizobium > Bradyrhizobium ferriligni. Next base: position 25,121 of record NZ_JBXEJO010000025.1, on the reverse strand, counting down.
GCGCCCCGATGGGCATGTGGCGTGGCGGATGCCGTGGCTTCCGTCGGATCCGGCGAAGGAACTGGCCGGCGCGCTTTCCACGCTGCTGCATTGAGGGCTCTCCGATGCAATCGTTCGAATCCGACGGCGTCGTCACGGCGTTTGAGAAAACCGGACATGGCGAACCGATCGTGCTGATGCATGGCGGCGAGGCCGATCATTCGATGTTTGACGGCCTCGCGCCGGTCCTGGCGGCAAACTTCACGGTGATCGCTTACGACCAGCGCGACTCCGGTGCCACCCGAAACCCTCCGTCGTCCTATTCGCTGGCCGATTTGGCCGACGACGCCGCGGCCTTGATCGGAGGGCTCGGTTACGATCGTGCCCATGTCTTTGGAACCTCGCTGGGTGGGCAGATCGCGCAGGTGCTGGCGGCCCGTCATCCCGATCGCATCGACCGCCTGATCCTGAGCAGCACCTGGAAGGTCAACAGAAGCCCGCTCGACGTCAATGCGGATGTGTTCCGCAAGCTCGCTTCCTGGCGCGCGGACACCATCGCCAATGCGTCGAAGATTGCCGAGTTCTTCTTCCCGCCAGCATACCTGCGCGCGCGGCCAGAACTGATCGACATCTTCCGTGGCTCCAGCCGCGACGAGGGCCAGAAGGCGCGACGCGGCGCCTTGCTCGCGCAGCCTGTCGACGCCGATTTGACAGGCTTCGATCGCCCGACGCTGCTGCTGGCGGGCGGCGACGACCGGTTGATCCCGAATCCAGAGACATTTGCGCTCGCCCGCGACCTTGCGCGCGTCGAGACGATGACCATCGCGGACGCCGGCCACGTCGCGTCGATCCAGGCCCCCGAGCGGGTTGCGGAGGCGGTGACGGCATTTCTGAATTCAAAAAAGAAGGCGGCTTGACACCAACAGGGGGAGACCATGGCTGAGCAAGCGAACGCAGTGCCGTTCGATGAAGCGCCGGTGACGGCGCGCTATTGGCTATCGATCATCATCTTCGCCGTAACCGGCGTGGTCGATTTTTTCGACTTCTTTGTGGTCGGATTTCTGGTGTCGGTGCTGGCGCCGAAATGGCACCTGACGTTTGGGCAAACCTCGATCATGCTGATGAGCGCCGGTATCGGGGCGATGCTGGGGGCGTTCGTCGCGGGCATCCTCGCGGATCGTTTCGGGCGCAAGCCGCTGGCGATATCAGGCGTTCTGCTCTGCGGCCTGACCTCGGGTGCGATCGCGTTCATTCCGGAAGACGGCTGGGTTGCGTTTGCGATCCTGCGCTTCTTCGTCGGCTTCGGCCTTGCCGCGGGCGCGGCGGCGGCGGTTCCTGCCATCGTCGAATTCGCACCGACCCGCCATCGCACGCTGGTCACGAGCCTCGTGGTCGTCCCGGTCGCCTTTGGCGTGCTGTCGGCATCGGTGACGGCGAGCTTCCTGCTGCCGCTGGTTGGCTGGCGTGGACTGGCGGCGGTCGGGTTCTTGCCGATCATCCTCGGGATTCTGACCATGATCATCATGCCGGAATCGCCGCGCTGGCTCATCAGCAAGGGCCGCGTCCGCGAGGCGCAGGCGAGCATCCGAAAACTCTATCGGGTCGGCGGCGATGCGTTCGTCCTGCCCACGCTGCCGCCGGCGAACTCCGCGACATTTGCCGATCTCTTTGCCGAGCAACGGCGCTTCTGGCTGACAGTCCTGATCTGGTTCGGCGCCAGCACGGCGAATTACGGTGTGTTCTTGTGGGGACCGACGATCGTGGCGCTGCTGCTTGGCGTCTCTCCTCAGGATGCGGCCAAGATGTTCATATATGTCAGCCTCGCCGGCGTGCTCGGCCGCACCGGCTTCGCCTTCCTCGCCCATCGGATCGGCCGCAAGCCCTGTGGCCAGTTGATGGGCTATGGCACCGCGGTTTCGCTGGCGCTCGCCGCCTATTTTCACAACGACTTTGCCGGCTCGGTACCGCTGTTCCTGGTCTTCCTGGTCGTCGGCGCCGTGTTCTTCGACGGTGGATTTTCGAACATCGGGCCCTATCCCGCGGAAATTTTCCCGGTCCAGCTTTCGGGACGTGCGGTCGGCCTTGCCCAGCTCTCGAACGGGATCGGCAAGATCGTAGGTCCCCTGTGTCTCGCGCTGATCGCCGGTGCGGACAATCTCGTGCACCCAAGTGCGACGGCCGCGGCGGTGATGCCGGCGTTCTGCTTTCTCGCTGGCGCGGGTCTCCTGATCGGGCTTGCCTTTACGTTCCTCGGCGTCGAGCCACATGGGCGCCCGGTGGCTCTGTTTGGCGAAAACGCCGGCGCGAGCGCCGCACCGAAGCCGCTGGCCGCAAAAGCGGCAGCGGGACAGTGAAAAGACGGAAGGGTATACGATGGACCATGCGCTCGACACGATCGCAACGGCAGCGCCGTTCGATACTGCAAAGCTCGATCGGCTGATGGATGAGGCAGGGCTCGACATCCTGATCGTCACTTCGCGTCACAATGTGCAGTATTTGCTCGGTGGATATCGCTTCTTCTTCTTCGACGTGATGGAGGCGATAGGCACCAGCCGCTATCTGCCGGTGTTCGTCTATCAGAAAGGGCACCCGGAAAATTCCATCTACGTAGGCAATCGGATGGAGAAGTTCGAGCAGCAGCTCGGACGGATATGGGCGCCGACTGTCAGAGCAGAGGCGTGGGGAACGATCGATGCGGTCGGCCTCGCGATCGAGCATGTGAGAAAGCTCGGGGGCGCGGCCCTGCGTATCGGCATCGAGACAGGTTTCCTGCCGGCCGACGCCAGGGATCATCTGCTCTCGGGCTTGAACAACGCCGAATTCCGTGAGGCCCATTTCACGCTGGAGCGCCTTCGTGCCGTCAAATCTGTCGCCGAGTTGGACCTCATCAGGGAGGCTTCCGAACGGGTCGTCGACGCGATGATGGCCACATTCAGGGTCTGCGTGCCAGGCATGACCAAGAATGACGTCGTCGCTCGTCTGCGCCGCGAGGAGCAGGAACGTGATCTCGTCTTCGAATATTGCCTGATTGCCGCGGGCAAGAGCCATAACCGCGCGCCGTCGAACCAACGTCTTGCGGAGGGCGACGTGATCTCGATCGATTCCGGAGGAAACTACCGGGGCTATATCGGCGATCTCAGCCGCATGGGCGTCCTGGGTGAGCCCGACAGCGAGCTTAGCGAGTTGCTGCAAGAGATCGAGGACATCCAGCAGGTGGCCCGCCGCGCGATCCGGCCGGGCGCCATGGGTGGCGACATCATCGTGGCGGGCGAGGCGGCCGTCAAAGCTTCCCCGCATCGCGCCGTGCTCGACTTCACCGCACACGGCATTGGGCTGGTCAGTCACGAAGCGCCGCGCCTCACCGCGACCGGCCCGGTCCCTTACGCGCCGTACGACGCCGACCGGCCGCTCGAATGCGGGATGGTGATCTCGATCGAAACCGCGCTGCTGCATCCCGCGCGCGGTTACATCAAGCTCGAGGACACGCTGATCGTCTCCGAAACGGGCTGGAAGGCGCCCGGTGACCATGGCAGGGGATGGAATTCATCGCCTCTCATGGCGTGAAGCGGTCAACGCCAGGGCGGTAACTTTGGCTGGGTCACCGACGCAGCTGCGGTGCTGGAGGCGCTCGCCGGCCAAGTTCGGAATACTAGAAATAGATCCCTGAATTGCCCGACGTGTCAAGTGGCCCGGTCGACGCCGGCCGCCGCCGGCTACTTTGCATGGGGTTGTTTTCGATATTTTGGCAGCGACTGTCTTTGCTTCACTCCAGCCTCCGGCCATGCGATGCTTCGAGCTGGATGTAGCGGCGGCTCCGTGCCGTCTGCTCGCCAGGTCGGCGCCGACGATGGGCAGGTGCAACCGATAAGGATTGCCTCCCATCGACAGAAGCGACTCGATGACCGCCAACGCGCTCCGCGACTACGCCCAAAGCATCCTGACCGCACGGGTCTACGACGTGGCGGTCGAGACGCCGCTCGACCCGATGCCGCGGCTCTCGGAGCGCCTGTCGCGCGCCGTGCTGCTGAAGCGGGAAGACTTCCAGCCGATCTTCTCCTTCAAGCTTCGCGGTGCCTACAACAAGATCGTCAGGCTGCCGGACGCGCAGCGCAGGTTGGGCGTCATCTGCGCCTCGGCGGGCAATCATGCGCAGGGTGTGGCGCTGTCGGCGCGCAAGCTCGGCATTCCGGCGACGATCGTCATGCCGAGGACGACGCCCGCCATCAAGGTCGAGGCCGTCCGGCGTTTGGGCGGTGACGTTGTCCTGCATGGCGATACGTTCGACGACGCGCAGACAAAGGCCAGGGAGATCGAGGCCGCGCGTGGTTTGACCTTTGTGCATCCGTTCGACGATCCCGATGTGATCGCCGGCCAGGGAACGGTCGGGATGGAGATCCTGCGCCAGCATCCCGATCCGATCGAGGCGATTTTCGTGCCGATCGGCGGAGGCGGACTGGCGGCCGGCGTGGCCGCCTTCGTGAAATTCCTCAACCCGTCGATCAAGGTCGTCGGCATCGAGCCGGCGGACGCCGCGTCGATGGCGGCCGCGCTTGCCAAGGGCAACGTCGTCGCGCTGGATCAGGTCGGACTGTTCGCCGACGGCGTCGCGGTCCGCAAGGTGGGAACCGAGACCTTCCGGCTCTGCCGCGATCTGCTCGACGAGGTCGTCACGGTGGACACCGATGCCATGTGCGCCGCCATCAAGGATATCTTCGACGACGTGCGATCGGTCGCCGAGCCCTCCGGGGCGTTGGCGCTCGCCGGCCTCAAGGCCTACGCCGAGCGCGGCGCGCTCAGTGACGGCAGCCTGATTGCCGTCAACAGCGGCGCCAATCTGAATTTCGACCGGCTGCGCACCATCGCCGACCGCGCCGAGGTCGGCGAACATCGCGAGGCGCTGCTTGCCGTGACCGTGCCGGAGAAGCCGGGCAGCTATCGGCACTTCATCCGCATCCTCGGCTCGCGCGCGATCACGGAATTCAACTACCGCTTTGCCGAGACCACCGCGCCGGCGCAACTGTTCGTCGGCATCGCGCTCAGCCGCGGCGAGGTCGAGAAGCGGGAAGTCATGGAGCTGCTTCGGCGCGAAGGCTATCCGATCCTCGATCTCAGCGAGAACGAGATGGCCAAGGACCATGTGCGCTACATGGTGGGCGGTCGCGCTCCGCTGCTCAAGGACGAGGTCATCTACCGCTTCGAGTTTCCGGAGCGCCCCGGCGCGCTGCTGAAATTCCTCGAGAGCCTGGCGCCCGACTGGAATATTTCGCTGTTCCACTACCGCAATCACGGCGCCGACTACGGACGCATTTTGGCAGGCATCGAGGTCAAGCCTCACGAGCGCACCCGGTTCGTTCAGGCGCTGGATGCGCTCGGATATCCCTACTGGAACGAGAGCGAAAATCCGGCCTATCGCCTGTTTCTCTCCGCCGAGAAGGGATGAAGCATCGAGCGGTTCCGTCGACCAACGGTCAGCGATCGGCCGTCAGTTGCTGGCGGTAGCGCTCGGCGTCCCAGTTCAGCAGCGCATGCTCGTTCTCTGCCGTCAGATAATTGACCCGTGCGGTCAGGGGCAGGCGGCAGGTGACCAGTGCGAGACAGCTCAGCATCGCCTCCGCGCCGTCGCTCGCATCCTCGCGGATGAGGCTGCCGAGGTCTGGGACAAGAAGCGCAACCGGCGGCGGCAGTCCGTTCGCGGCGGTCTGCGCGATCATGCCGCTCAGCTTCTCGCGATGCTCCAGGACCGGCAGGCCGGGGCCAAGGAAGACGACGTGATCAGGATACAGCGAGCCGCTGGTCGCGATCGCGCGGCTGTAGCGGTCGGTGGCAATGTCGTGGCCGCGAGGATCCCGCGGCAGGCGATAGTTGGTGCCCGCGCAGATCGCGCGGAGCGCGTCATGATCTGCCGCCGGCGCGCTGCGCTGCTCCAGCGCGAGGCGTTGCTCGACGTCGGCGACCAATGCCTCCGCCGCGTCACAGGTGGCCGCACCGACCACCAGGCCATGATTGCCGAGGATCAGGACGTCGACCGCATCGTGCGCGATCGCTTCGCTGACCGCGCGTGCGAGCGGCAGCCCCGGGTGGTGATAGTCGAGGTAACGCCACGCCAGTCCGTCCAGTCGCCGGGCAAACTCGTCGCGGGCGTCGGTGCGCACCGCCCATGTGATGGTGTTGACGGAATGGACGTGCAGCACGATCCGCTGCGGCATCAGCGCATGCAGCGAGGTCTCGATCGAGGCGCGCAGCGTCGTGGCGGCGTTCGGCGCCAGCGGCACGCGTTCGTCGCCATGCAGCAGCGCTGTGCGCGCGGCCGACAAGGCGACCGGCACGAAAATCTCCCTGTCCTCGGCATCGGCGAGCCAGGTACCCGACGCCTTCACCCACAGCACGTCGCCATCCTTGACCGACGAATTGCCGCCGGCACCTTGCACCAGCAGCATATTCCTGCCGACGCGTGCCGACATGCGGCGCAGTTCATCCAGCATTTGAGGCGGTCGCATCGGGGCTGTTCTCACCAGGTCAGATGGTCCATCGTCCAGTGCGGCATCCGCGCCGCCGTGCCGGCCACGGTCTTGATCGCCCGCGGCAGATCGCTCGCCTGCGCAAGCGTCGCGCGGTGGGCGCCGGAGCCGATCAGCAGGGTCAGCATGCCGGCGGTGCGTCCACCGGCGATATCGTGATCGAGGGAGTCGCCGATGACGAGGATCCGGTCCGGCGGCGGCCGTCCCAATTGATCGCACGCGGCGGCAAACATCGGTGGATACGGCTTGCCGACGAACAGCACGGTGCCGCCGAGCGAATGGTAGAATGCGGCGAGTGCGCCCGGCGCAGGGATCAGCCCCGCGACTCCGAACATCACGAGATCGGGATTGGCGCACAGCATTGGCAGTTGGCGTGCGGCAGCGGTTGCAAGCGGCTCACGCCAGCGTTCGGGCTCGGCCGCGTCATCGTCGAGACCGCCGAGCAGGATGAAGTCGGCGTCGCGCATGTTCGAGACCACCACAAGGTCCGTACCGTCGACGATCGAGCGGTCACCGTCGCGCGAGATCAGGAAGCAGGCGCGTCCGAGCTCGGCAAAGGGAGCCTGCTCGCGCGCATGCAGGCCGCGCCAGGTGACCTCGCCCGAGGACAACACGCCGTCATAGGCGTCGGGCGGCAGGCCGAGCGTCGCGAGCCGCCGCTGGTTGCTGCCGGCGCGCTTGCCGGAATTGGACAGGATCAGGATGCGCTTGCCGGCTTCGCGCAGCCGCGCCACGCAATCCAGCGCCGCAGGGAACACCGCAAGTCCCTCATGCAGCGTGCCCCACTGGTCGAGCAGCACATGATCGAAGCGGTCGGCGATGGCGTGAAGGCCGGCGATTGCGGTCGCGTCGGCCTTCATGGCGGGCCTCCGTTCAGCGCGAGCAGCGCGGCGCCATAGCTTGCTTCGGTCTGCTCGGCGACCGAGACGGGAACGCCGAGAACGCGATGTCGGATCCGGGTCCAGGCGTCGTTCTTCGCGCCGCCGCCGATGCCGATGACGCGGCGCAGGCGCGGCGCCCCGAGCCGCGACAGCTGGCGGTAGGCGAGGGCTTCCACCGAGGCGATACCCTCGAGCAGCCCCTGGAAGAAGCGGCAGTCCTCAGCCGGACGCGGCGTGATCCGCGCGGCCAGCGCTGGATCGGCGATCGGAAAGCGTTCGCCGGGCTTTGGAAGTGGATAATAGTCGAGCCCGGTCGGCTGGTCCGGCGTCAGCTGCGGTGTCAGCCGTTCCATCTCGGCGGCGGTGAAATGCACCAGCAGCGCGGCGCCGCCGGAGTTCGAGGCGCCGCCGGCGAGCCAGCGCTCACCGAGCCGGTGCGAATAGATGCCTTGGTCGGCCGCGAAGATCGGCTGGGTCGCAAGCTGCTTCACCACCAGCGTGGTGCCGAGCGAGGTGACGGCATCGCCAGGCTGGTCGGCGCGCGTTGCGATGAAGGCCGCAACGCCATCGGTGGTGCCGGCAGCGACCTGCGCTGCGGGCGGCAGTCCGAGCGACCGCGCGATTTGCGGATCGATCTCGGCGAATGGCGTGCCCGGCACCAGCACTTCGGGGAGCAGATCGTCTCGCACGCCGAGCTGGTCAAGCCAGGGCGGCCAGACGCGCGCGACCGGGTCGTAACCGAGCTTCAGCGCGTTGTTCTCGTCGCTGATGCCGTGATGGCTCGCGAGCCGGCCGGCGATCCAGTCCGCCTGGTGAACGGCATGGCGCGCATCGCCGATATAGTCATGGCTCAGCAGATAGAGCAGCTTGGCGAGCGCGCTGCTCGCGCCATGCGCGCCGCTCTCGCGCGGAGCGACCGCCGCGACGCGCGCCGCTTCCCGCGTGGCGCGTGCATCATTGTACATCAGCCCCGGCGAGCAGGGGCGGCCGGCGGCGTCGACCAGCAGCAGCGTGCCCGACGTACCGTCCACGACGATGCGCGTGACATCGTCGAGACCGACGCTCACGCCGAGCTTGCGGATGGCCGCAACCGTAGCCTGCCACCACAACTCCGGTGTCTGGTCGATGGCGTTGCCGTCGACGCGCGGTGCGGGCAGCGCGACGGACGCGAAGCCGCGGATGCCGGCCTGCGCGTCGATGGCACAGGCGCGCACGCCGCCGGTTCCGACATCGATGCCGAGATACAAACCTCCCATGCGACCTCATCGCTCTCTGGTGCGCGCGCGTCGATGTTGGTTGCGCTGCAGCACGTTTGGGGGATTGACGCCCCGTTCGGCCTCTGCAATTTTTTGCAGGACGTGAAGAAATTTGCAAGCGGACTTTTCCTGATATGGCACCCCCGCCCGACAGGCTGCCGGTAATCGACGGCGAGGCGTCGCTCGCGACGCGCGCGGCGTGGCTGTATTTCGCGGCGGGACTCACGCAGTCGGAGGTCGCCGACCGCCTCAACATCCAGAGCACCAAGGCGCATCGCCTGATCGCGCGCGCCAGCCGCGAGGGCATGATCCGTGTGTTCGTCGAGGGGCCGGTCGCGGAATGTGTCGCGCTGGAAAACGATCTCGCGCAGCGCTTCGGCCTCTCGTTCTGCCGCGTCGCGCCTGATCTCGGCGAGAGCGACCTGCCGCTGAAGGCGCTGGCGCTGGAAGGCGCGAGTTTCCTGCGCCAGACACTCGAGCGCGGCCAGGACAAGGTGATCGGTTTCGGCCATGGCCGCACGCTCGCGGCGGTCGTGGAGCAGATGCCGCAGACGCCGGCGCGCGACGCGCAATTCGTGTCGCTGCTCGGCGGACTGACGCGGAAATTTGCCGCCAATCCGTTCGACGTGATTCACAAGCTCGCCGAGCGCACCGGCGCGGAAGCCTATCTGCTGCCGGTGCCGGTATTCGCCAATTCGGTCGCCGACCGCGCCGTGCTGATGCAGCAATTCGGCATCGCCGACGTGTTCGCGCTGGCGCGCAAGGCCTCGCTGCTGTTCGTCGGCATCGGCCAGGTCAGCCGCGACGGCTTCCTGGTGTCTAGCGGCATGATCAAGCCCGACGAGGTCGTCGAGCTGAAGCGCGTCGGCGCCTGCGCCGACCTGCTCGGACATTTCTTCAGCGCCGACGGAACGGTGCTGGACACCGATCTGTCGGCCCGCGCCACCTCCATGAGCATGGCCGATCTCAGGAAACACCGCATCGTCGCCATCGCCGGCGGGCCGGCCAAGGTGACCGCGCTGCGCGGCGTGCTGCGCAGCGGCGTGCTGCACGGCCTCATCATCGACGAAGCGACCGCAAAGGCGCTCGCCACCGACAAGCCGGAGACCACATCCGGCAAGACAAGAAGCAAGACCCGGAAGGACACATAAAACAAGCGTCAACAAGGAGAGGAAATACATGTTCGATCGCGAGAAGAATCTGTTCGACTCCTACGCTGCCAAACGCATCAGCCGCCGCGATCTCCTGGACGGCGCCGCCAAGCTCGGCATCGCGGGCATCGCCGCCAACGCCGCCTTCGCCTCCTCGATGTCGAAGGCGATGGCCGCCGACTTCAACTGGAAGGCCCAGAGCGGCAAGAGCGTCAAGCTGCTGCTCAACAAGCACCCCTATGTCGATGCGATGATCGGCGACATCGAGGCGTTCAAGTCGCTCACCGGCATGAACGTCACCTACGACATCTTCCCGGAGGACGTTTATTTCGACAAGGTGACGGCGGCGCTGTCGTCGAAGTCGGACCAGTACGATGCCTTCATGACCGGCGCCTACATGACCTGGACCTATGGTCCAGCGGGCTGGATCGAAGACCTCAACACCTACATCAAGGATCCAGACAAGACTAATCCGGCCTTCGCCTGGGACGACGTGCTGCCGGGCCTTCGCGCCTCGACGGCGTGGGACGGCGTCGCCGGCTCCGAGCTCGGCTCGGGCAAGGCCAAGCAATGGTGCATCCCCTGGGGCTATGAGCTCAACAACATCACCTACAACCGCAACGTCTTCGACAAGGTGGGCGTCAAGCCGCCGAAGAACCTCGACGAGATGCTGGAGGTCGCGGCCAAGATCACCAAGGACGCCGGCGGTCCCTACGGCGTCGGCGTGCGTGGCTCGCGCTCCTGGGCCACCATCCATCCCGGCTTCCTGTCGGCCTATTCGAACTTCGGCCAGAAGGATTTCGTGATGGAGGGCGGCAAGCTGAAGGCCGCGATGAACACCAAGGCCTCGAAGGATTTCCACGACAAATGGGTCAAGATGATCCAGACCTCGGGACCGAAGAACTGGTCGACCTACACCTGGTACCAGGTCGGCACCGATCTCGGCGCCGGCGCCTCGGGCATGATCTTCGATGCCGACATCCTCGGCTACTTCATGAACGGCGGCGACAACAAGGAGAAGGGGCATCTCGGCTATGCGCCGTTCGCGGCCAATCCGGCCGCCAAGGCGCCGACCCCGAACGTCTGGATCTGGTCGCTCGCGATGTCGAGCTTCTCCAAGCAGAAGGAGGCGGCCTGGCTGTTCATGCAGTGGGCGGCATCCGTCGAGCACGACCTGTTCGGCGCGCGCAAGATGGACTTCGTCAATCCGGTGCGTGCATCGGTGTGGAAGGACAGCGAGTTCCGCGACCGCATCGCGAAATCCTATCCCGGCTATCTCGAGCAGCACGACATGTCGTCGCCCGGCGCCAAGATCTACTTCACGGCGCAGCCGCTGTTCTTCGACCTGACGACGGAATGGGCCGCCTCGCTGCAGAAGATGGTCGCGAAGGAGGTCAGCGTCGACGAGGGACTCGACAAGCTCGCCGACAGCATCAACCGGCAGCTCAAGCAGGCCGGTCTCGGCTGACGGATCAACTGTGCGGTGCCTGATCCCCCGCACCGCACCCATCCGCCGGCTCGGACCCTTGTCCCATCCGAGCCGGCGGCGTTTGCCAGCCGAGCGCGATCTCTTATCATCATGAGCATGGTCCAACTTCTCCAGACGAACGCGCAGGCAGCGCCGGCCAAACCAAGGCCGCGCGTGCGCCTCTTGCCCTATCTGCTCAGCCTGCCGGCGCTGCTCGTCTGCGTGGCGATCCTGGTTCCGTTCGTGACCGCGGCGGTCTATTCGCTGCAGCGCTACCGGCTGAACCTGCCTTACCTGCGCGGCTTCATCGGCGCCGGCAACTACATCGACTTCCTGTCCGATCCGGCGTTCTGGAATACGTTCCAGGTCTCGATCACCTATACCGTGCTGACGGTCGTGCTCGAGCTGCTGCTCGGTCTTGGCATCGCGCTGCTGCTGCGCCGGCCGACCCGCTTCCACAATGCGGTGTCGATCATGCTGCTGCTGCCGCTGATGACGGCGCCGGCGATCGCCGCGCTGATGTGGAAGCTGATGACCAATCCGAGCTTCGGCATCTTGTCCTATTTCGTAAGTCTGTTCGGCGTCACCGATTTCAAATGGGCGTCCGATCCGTCGACGGCACTGTTCACGGTCGTACTGGTCGACGTCTGGGTCTACACGCCGTTCATCATGATCCTGCTGCTCGCGGGCCTGCGCTCGCTGCCGCGGCAGCCGTTCGAGGCCGCGGCGCTCGACGGCGTGCCGGCGAGCTTCGTGTTCTTTCGCATCACGCTGCCGATGCTTGCGCCCTACATCATCACAGCGTCGCTGTTCCGGCTGCTCGATTCGATCCAGCAGTTCGACATCATCTATGCGATGACGCAGGGCGGGCCGGGCGACCGGCTGATGGTGTTCCAGGTGCAGGCCTATCTGGAATTCTTCCAGTACACCAATGTCGGCAGGTCGGCGGCGCTGCTGATGATCCTCTGGCTCATCACCAACATCCTGTCGAACATCTTCATCAAGAACTGGCTGCGGTTGCGCGCGCGTGCGCACGGCCACGCGTGACGGGGAGGGGCACGATGGAACATTCCAGCCTTGCCGGTCGCATCTTCCGCGGCGTGGCACTCACGCTGATCCTGATCTTCTTCATGTTCCCGATCGTCTGGATCTTCCTGATGTCGTTCCAGACCAATGAGCAGATCTTAAGGATTCCGCCGCGAATCCTGTTCGAGCCGACGCTTGCGAATTACGAGGCGTTGATCTCCGGCCAGCTGCGCACCGCGGCGGGCAATCTGCAGATCTCCTTCATGCGCAATCTGTTCAACAGCGTCGTGCTGTCGAGCGCGGCGGTGCTGCTGGCGCTGCTGCTCGGCGTGCCCGCGGCCTACGCCTTTGCGCGCTTCAAATTCCGTCTCGGCGAGAGCATCGCCTTCACGCTGCTGTCGTTCCGCTTCGCGCCGCCGCTGCTCGTGCTGCTGCCGCTGTCGCTGTACTACCAGGAGCTCGGCCTCAACGACACCTACTTCGGGATCGTCTGGGTCTATCAGTTGATCGCGCTGCCCTTGATCCTGTGGATCGTGCGCGGCTATTTCGAGGATATCAGCCCCGATATCGAGCATGCCTACCGGCTCGCCGGCCATTCCTGGCGCGAGGCCTTCACCAGGATCGCGGTGCCGCTGGCGGGGCCGGGGATCGCCGCGGCGGGGCTGCTGTCGTTCATCTTCTGCTGGAACAATTTCGTCTTCGCGCTGATCCTGGCCTCTGCCGACAAGCAGCCGGTGACGGTCGGCGCGCTTGCCTTCGTCACCGCGTCTGGCATCCAGTACGGCCAGATCGCGGCGGCGATCGTGCTGTCGGTGACGCCGACCCTGTTGCTTGCGCTCTATGCGCAGCGCTATCTGGTCGAGGGTCTCTCGCTCGGCGCGGTGAAAGGCTGATCCGATGGCGCGTCTCGAGATCAACTCGGTGAGCAAGGCATTCGGTGCGGCACGGCCCGCCGACGGATTGTCGCTGGCGGTCGAGCCCGGCGAGATCGTGGCGGTGTTCGGACCGTCCGGCAGCGGCAAGACCGTGCTGCTGCGCATGATCGCGGGCATGTTCGAGCCCGACGACGGCGACATCCTGGTCGGCGGCCGCTCGGTCGTCGGCGCTCCGCCCGAACGGCGCGGGATCGGCATGGCATTCCAGAACTTTGCCTTGTTCCCGCACATGACCGCCCGCGACAATATCGCAAGCGGCCTGCGCGCCAGGGCCGGCGGCGGCGATGTCGCCGGCCGGGTTGCCGCGATCAGCAGGCTGCTCAAGATCGAGCACGTGCTCGGCCACGCGCCGCGCGAATTGTCGAACGGACAGAAGCAACGCACCGCGCTGGCACGGGCGCTGATCGGCAATCCGGATGTCCTGCTGCTGGATGATCCGCTGCGCAATGTCGACGCCAAGCTGCGCTACGAGATGCGGCTCGAGCTGCCGAACCTGCTGCGCCGCGGTACTGCCGCGGTGCTCTACGTGACCCAGGACTATCGCGAGGCGATGGCGATCGCCGACCGCATCGCGGTCTTGATCGACGGCCGGCTCGCGCAGGTCGCAACGCCTGCCGATATCTACGCCCAGCCCGCATCGGTCGCGGTCGCGCGCCTGTTCGGCGATCCGACCATCAACCTCGCGGAGGTCTCGCCAGTAGCGGAGCACGGCATGCTGTCGGCTGACATCGCCGGCGCCAGGATGCGGCTCGGGGCGGCCGATGGCGCAGCACCTGCCGGTGCCTGTTGGCTCGGCGTCCGGCCCGAGGATCTCGCGGTCTCGTCGGCGTTCACTGATGACGCCGTCCCGGCGCGCATTCTCGCGGTCACGCCGATGCATGAGAAGGCGGTGCTGCTGCTCCGTCTTGCCGACGGAACGGAATGGCTGGCGGCACTGCCGCCGGATGCACCGCAGGGCGCGGCCGACGATGCCGTTTTCGTTCGCTTCGCGCCCGACGCCGCGATGCTGTTCGATCGCGCGACCGGGATGCGGATCGGGGCGTCCCACCGGCTCAAGGCGGCATAGGAGCGGATGGTCATGGACATGCTCGAGCTTCGAGGCATCGACAAGGTCTATCGCAGCCGCGGCAAAGAGCCGGTGCATGCGGTGCGCGCGCTCGACATGGCGGTCGAGAAGGGCGAGATCGTCGCGCTGTTGGGATCGTCGGGCTGCGGCAAGACCTCGACCTTGCGCATGATCGCGGGCTTCGAGGACGTCTCGGCCGGATCGATTGCGCTCGGCGGGCGGCGGATCCACGAGCTGCCGCCGGCGCGTCGCAAGGTCGCGATGGCGTTCGAGGGCTACTCGCTCTATCCGCCGCTGACGGTCCGCGAGAACATCGCGTTCGCGCTGAAATCCGCCCAGCTGCCGCGCGCGGAGGTAACGCGTCGCGTCGACGAGATCGCCCGCCTGGTCGAGATCGAGGACATCCTCGACAGCTATCCGCGCGCGATCTCGGGTGGCCAGCAGCAGCGCGTGTCGCTGGCGCGGGCGCTGGTGCGCGACGCCGATCTCTATCTGCTCGATGAGCCGATGGGGCAGCTCGAACCGCAGCTGCGCGCGGTGCTGCGCGGCCGGATCAAGAGCTTGCTTGCCGAGCGCGGCATGACCGCGATCTTCGTCACCCACGACCAGACCGAAGCGAGTGCGCTGGCCGACCGCATCGCTGTCATGGAAGGCGGCGTGCTGCAGCAGTTCGCCAGCGAGAAGGAGCTGAAGGGCCGGCCCGCCAATCTGTTCGTCGCGAGCTTCATCGGCGAGCCGCCGATGAACCTGCTCGACGCTGGCGTGACGCGGTCGGATGGCGGCTTCCGCCTGTCGGTCGGAACCGACATGCGTTTCGATATTGCCGGCGCCGGACTCGACGTTGAGGCGGCGAAGACGCTCGTGGCCACGCCGCAGGTGCGGATCGGCATTCGTCCGCAGAAGATCGTGGTCGGGACCGGTGACGTCAGGGTCAAGGTCGTCTCCAACCAGTGGCTCGGCGATCAATCGCATGTCGCCGGCGATTGCGGCGGCCGCATGCTGATCGCGGTCACGCCGGGCCGCGTCGCCGCGCGGCCGGGAGAGATCATCTCGTTTGCGCTGGAGCCGCGTCACCTGCACATCTTCGGCAGCGACGGAACCTGCATTCGCCATGCGGAGGTAGCGTGACGATGACCGCTTCCGCAAGCCGCGACGTCATCATCGGCATCGATGCCGGCACCTCGCTGATCAAGGCGGTGGCGTTCACGCTGACCGGCGAGCAGCTTGCCGATGTTTCGCGGCCGAATGCGTATAGCAGCCTGGCCGGCGGCCATGTCGAGCAGGACATGGCGCGGACCTGGAGCGACACGGTCGCCGTCATTCGCACGCTGGCGAAGTCAGTGCCTGACCTGTCGGCGCGGATCGCGGCGATCGCGGTGACCGGGCAGGGCGACGGCACCTGGCTGATCGATGACGACGGCTGGCCGGTTGCGCCGGCGCTGCTGTGGCTTGACTCGCGCGCCGGGCGGCTGGTCGAGGAGATTCGCGGCAGCGAGCACAACGCGATCCTTTACCGTCGAACCGGCTCCGGGCTCAATGCCTGCCAGCAAGGACCGCAATTGGCGTGGCTGCAGGCCCACATGCCCGACACGATCGCCAGGGCGACAACGGCCTTCCACTGCAAGGACTGGCTCTATTTCCTGCTGACCGGTGAACGCGCAACCGATCCATCGGAAGCCACCTTCTCCTGTGGCGATTTCCGCAGGCGAGCATTCGATGAGGAAACCGCGCGGTTGATCGGTATCGCCGACCTGACGCGCCTGTTCCCGCCGGTCGTCGACGGCGCGGTCATGACGCATCCGCTGACAGCGGCCGCCGCCATCGAGATCGGCCTGCCGGAAGGTGTGCCGGTCTGCCTCGGCTATGTGGACGTGATCTGCAATGCGCTCGGCGCTGGCCTCTACGATCCGTCACCCGATGTCGGCTGCACGATCATCGGCTCGACCGGCATGCATATGCGGCTGGTTCCGAGCGCCGACGCGGTGACGTTGAATCGGGAGGCAACCGGCTACACCATGCCGTTCCCGGTGCCGGGTCATTATGCCCAGATGCAGTCCAATATGGCGGCGACGCTGAATATCGACTGGATGCTCGATCTCGCCTGCGACATGCTGGCGGCGGAAGGCGTGACGCGCACGCGCGCCGAACTGATCCGCCGGCTCGACGATCAGGTGCTGCGGGCGAGGCCCGGCGAGGTGCTGTTCCACCCGTTCATCTCCGATGCCGGCGAGCGTGGTCCGTTCGTCGCGCATGAGGCCAGCGCGCAATTCTTCGGCCTGCGCTCGCGCCACCGCTATAGCGACCTGATGCGCGGCGTGATGGAGGGCCTGGCCTTCGCCGCACGGGATTGTTACGCGGCGATGGGGTCGCTGCCGCGCGATGTCAGGATCACGGGCGGCGCGGCGAAGAGCCGTGCGCTTGGCGCCATCCTCGGGGCCGCGCTGGATTGCGACGTCCGGATCTGCAGCCGCGCCGAGGCCGGTGCAGCAGGTGCTGCGATGATCGCGGCGGTCGCGATCGATGCTCATCCCGACATGCGCGCCTGCGCCGAGCAGTGGGTCGCGCCGCATCTAAGTGCGCCGCAATCGCCGGACGCCGCGCTGGCGAAGCGCTATGCCAGCATCTTCCCGACCTATCTCGAGGCAAGGCTGGCGTCGCGGCCGGTCTGGAAGCAACTCGCCGCGCTGCGCGCCGGAGGCGATCATGTCTAAGTCCATCGCCATCGTCGGCGACCGCTTCATGCTGCCCTCGGTGTTCGCCGAGCACATCCGATCAGCCTGCGGCGATGGCGTCGATATCCGCACCCTGGAGCAGCCCTGGCCGGACGAGCCGATGGAGCACGGTTACGCCGGCTCGAAGCTCGATGGCCTGAAGGAATTCATGGGGCAGCCCGACGAGATCATCGGCTTCATCGGCGATGCCGAGCTGCTCGTCACGCATCTGGCGCCGATCTCGCGGTCGATGCTGGAGCGGCTGCCGAAGCTGAGGTTCATCGCGGTGTCGCGGGGCGGCCCGGTCAACATCGACATGCAGGCGGCGCGCGACCACAACGTGCTGGTGGTCAATACGCCCGGCCGCAATGCGAGCGCGGTCGCGGAGTTCACCATCGGCGCCATTCTGGCCGAGACGCGCCTGATCCGCAGCGGTCACGAGGCGCTGCGTGGCGGTGAATGGCGCGGCGATCTCTATCGGGCCGATCGCACCGGGCGCGAGCTCGGCGAGATGACGGTCGGCATTATCGGCTATGGCGCGATCGGCAGCCGGGTGGTCAAGCTGCTGAAGGCCTTCGGCTGCAAGATCCTGGTCGCCGACCCTTATGTCCAGCTCAGCGCCCAAGACCGCAATGACGGCGTCGAACATGTCGCGCTCGGCGAATTGCTCGGCCGCGCCGACGTCGTCACGCTGCACGCCCGGGTGACGCCCGAGACCACCCGTTTCATCGGACGCGAGGCGCTGGCGCGGATCAAGCCGGGCGCGTTCCTGATCAACACCGCGCGTGGGCCGCTGGTCGACTACGAGGCGCTGCATGATGCGCTGGCATCGGGGCATCTCGGCGGCGCCATGCTCGACACCTTCGCGGTCGAGCCGGTTCCGGCGGACTGGCCGCTGCTGCGACTTCCCAACGTCACGCTGACGCCGCACGTCGCCGGCGCCTCCGTGCGTACCGTCACCGTGGCCGCCGGGCAGGCGGCCGAAGAGGTTCGTCGCTTCCTGGCCGGCGAGCCGCCACGCAATCCGTGCTGAAGAGAAAGGCAGTTCGTATGACCCGTGAGGAACGACAATTGCGCGAGGCTGTTATCGCCAAGTGCCGGTGGATGAATGCGTCGGGTCTCAACCAGGGGACGTCGGGCAACATCTCCGCCCGCTACAAGGACCGGATGCTGATCACGCCGTCGGCGACGCCCTACGATTCGATGAAGCCGGAGATGATCGCCTCGATGCCGCTCGAGGGCGACTATGGCGCGTGGGAGGGGCCGCTGCAGCCGTCCACCGAATGGCGCTTCCATCTCGATATCACGCGTGCCCGGCCCGACGTCGGCGCCATCGTCCATACTCACTCGACCTACGCGACCGTGCTCGCCATCGCGCGCAAGCCGATCCCGGCCTGCCACTACATGATGGCGGCGTTCGGCGGCACCGAGATCCGCTGCGCCGGCTATGCGCGCTACGGCACCAAGGAATTGTCCGACCATGCGATCGCGGCGCTCGAAGGCCGCAATGGTTGCCTGCTCGCCAATCACGGCATGATCGCGCTCGGCGCCAATCTCGACAAGGCGATGTGGCTCGCGGTCGAGCTCGAGACCATCGCGCGGCAGTACTACCTCTCGCTCGCGCTCGATTCGCGCGTCATCCTGACCGACGAGGAGATTGCCGACACCGCGAAGGGATTCTCCACTTACGGTCTGCAGGCGCCGAAGCCGAACAAGGCCCGCGCAACGGCAAAGGCCGCGCCGCGCCGCGCCGAGAAACGGCGTAGCAGCAAGCGATGACGGGCACTGCGCCGGTCGCAGGTACGGATCACGGGCTGGTCGATATCGCGGTCATCGGTGGCGGCATCAACGGTGCCGGCATCGCCCGCGACGCCGCCGGCCGCGGCTTGAAGGTGCTGCTCTGTGAGAAGGATGATTTCGCCGAGGGCACTTCGTCGCGCTCGGGCAAGCTGATCCATGGCGGGCTGCGCTATCTCGAATATTACGAGTTCCGCCTGGTGCGCGAGGCGCTGATCGAGCGCGAGGTGCTGCTCGCGTCGGCGCCGCATATCATCTGGCCGATGCGCTTCGTGCTGCCGCATTCGCCGGAGCAGCGGCCGGCGTGGCTGGTCCGCACCGGGCTGTTGCTCTACGACCATCTCGGTGGCCGCAAGCAGCTGCCGGCGAGCCGCAGCCTGGATCTGTCGCGCGCGCCGGAGGGGACGCCGCTGCGTCAGGAGTTCCGGCGAGGCTTCGAATATTCGGACTGCTGGGTCGATGACAGCAGGCTGGTGATCCTCAATCTGATCGATGCCGCGCAGAACGGCGCCCGCATCCTGCCGCGCACGCGGGCGGTGCGTGCGCGCCGCGACGGCGAGGCCTGGCTGCTCGACATGCAGGGCGACGACGGCACAACGCAGGTCGTGCGGTCGCGCGCGCTGGTCAATGCCGCCGGGCCGTGGGTCCAGGATGTCATCCAGGGCGTGGCGGGCCTGAACTCGGCCCAGAGCGTGCGGCTGGTCAAGGGCAGCCATATCGTGGTGCCGAAATTCTGGAGCGGGCCGCAGGCCTACCTGCTGCAGAACAGCGATCGGCGGGTGATCTTCGTCAACCCCTATGAGGACGATCTCGCGTTGATCGGCACGACAGACATTCCCTATCACGGCCGCGCCGAGGACGTCGCGATCGGCGAGGACGAGACCGATTACCTGTTGCAGGTCTTGCGCCGCTATTTCCGAACGCCGCCGCAGCCGAGCGCGATCGTGCACGCGTTCTCCGGAGTCCGGCCGCTCTATGACGACAACGCCGACAATCCGTCGGCGGTGACGCGCGACTATGTGTTCGAGGTTCACGGCGCCGAGGACGTGCCGCCGCTGCTATCGATCTTCGGCGGCAAGATCACGACCTACCGCCGACTGGCGGAGCAGGCGCTGCAGCGCCTCGCGCCGTGGTTTCCGAAGCTGTCGTCGGCCTGGACCGCGCATCGGCCGCTGCCGGGCGGCGACATCGGCGGCAGCTTCGAAGAATTCGCGAATGGGCTGGCGCGCGACTATCCCGATTTGCCGCGAACGCTCATCCATCACTACGCCCGTCTCCATGGGACGCGTGCGCGCCAGCTGCTGGGTCCGGTCCGCAGCGCCGTCGACCTGGGCCGTCATTTCGGCGGTGAGTTCTATGAATGCGAAGCGGTCTATCTCCGCGAGAACGAGTGGGCCAGGAAGCCTGCCGACTTCCTGGACCGACGCACCAAGCACGGCCTGCATTTGACGCCGGCGCAGCGCCTCGCGTTCGAGAGCTACCTCTAGGACGGCATCCGCATCCAGATGCGTCACGCAATCGTTTTCAAATACAGGCTCGGGTCGAAATATTTGCTTGCCGGCGTAAAGTCCTTGATGCCGGCATTGGCCATGAAGAAGTCGGTCGATTGCTGCAGCCAGTTGGTGACCGTGCCGTCGGAATACATCCGCTTCCAGTCCCGCGACGAGAACATCTTCTGCGCCTTGAACGATTCGTCGATGTCGGCCATCGGCGTCTGGCTGTAATGGCCCTTCTGCAGCTTTTCCATCGCTTCGGTGCTGTTCGCAATGATGTAGTCGTTGGCATCGGCCCAGCCACGGATCAGCTTCGCCAGCGTTTCCTTGTTGGGCTCGTAATAGTCGTTGGCCGCGGCCCAGCCGCCGATGATCGCGGCCTTTGGATAGTAGGCTGAGGCGTCGGCGAGCTTGACCGCGCCCGGCACCTTGTCGCGAACCGTCACGTTGAAGGGCACCCAGAGCGCAACGGCAGGCACCGCGCCCGAAATGAAGGCGGTTACGGCGGCAGGCATGGTCTGGTTGACGAGCTCGACCTGTTTGGGATCGACCTTGTTCGCGCGCAGCGCGGTGTCCAGGAACACATGCGCGGTGGTGCCGGTCGCAGTTGCGATCCGCTTGCCCTTCAGATCCTCGAATGACTTGATGCCCTGATCGCCGCGCACCCAGAGCTGCGCGGTCGCGACCTCGATGTCGTTGATGAGGAAGACCTTGCCCTGGCCCCGGGCGGGGAAGTTCGAGAGCACGGCGCCCGTCGCCAGCACGTCGAGGCTGCCGCCGATCAGCGCCTGGAAGATTTCGAGACCGGTATTGAACTGCCGCAGCTCGAGATCCAGCCCCTGCTTTTCGAAGGAGCCGCGGTCCATGCCGGTCCAGATCTGGCCGTCGACGGCAACGGTGTGCAGATAGCCGACGCGAACTTTTGTTTTTGCCTGCGCAATCGCGGGCGCTGCGGCGGTGAAGGATCCCAGGGCAAGCCCGGCCGTGGTGGTCAGAAATTGTCGCCGATCCATAGGTCGTCCTCCGCTGTGTTGCTATTCCGAGAATGAGACCGGACGCATCTGCGCCTGCTGGGCGCGATACTCGTCCATCACCAGATGCTTGATATGGCTTCGCAGCTCGCCGAATTCGGGCCGTTCCTGGATCGATTCATCGCGCGGATAGGCGAACGGCACGTCGATGATCTGCCTGATCCGCGCCGGCCGAGCGGTGACCACCACGATACGGGACGCGAGATAGATCGCCTCCTCCACGGAGTGGGTGATCAGCATGACCGTCTTGCCTTCGGTCTGGAGCACCTTGAGCAGCAGGTTCTGCATGTTGGAGCGGGTCTGGGCGTCGAGCGCACCGAACGGCTCGTCCATCAGCAGGAACTGCGGCTTGACGGCGTAAGCGCGCGCGATCGCGAGCCGCTGACGCATGCCGCCGGACAAATGCTTCGGATAGGAGTTGGCGAAGTCGGACAGCCCCATCAGGCCGAGATAGTGATCGCAGATCGAATCGCGCTCGTCGGCCGCGACGTGATTGGCCCGGAGCGTCAGGCCGAAGGCGATGTTCTGCTTCACCGTCAGCCATGGGAAGACGCCATATTCCTGGAAGATGACGCCGCGCTCGGGACCGGGACCCGCGACCGGCTGTCCGTCGAATAGCACGCTTCCGGTCGTCGGCTTCTGGAAGCCGGCGAGCATGCTCATCATCGTGGTCTTGCCGCAGCCTGAAGGGCCGATCACCGCGATGAAATCGCCATCGTTGATATCGTAGCTGACATCCTCGACGACGTTGAGGCGTCCCTTCGGGGTCTCGAAGGCAAGCGAAACCTTGTCGAACCGTGCACGCGTGGTCATGCGATGGCCCGATCCTGCCAGACCAGCAACCGGGCCGTGATCTTGCGCAGGATCATGTCCATGATCAGCGCGATCAGGCCGATGCAGATGATGCCGACATAGATGACGTCGAGCAGGAAGTAGGTCGACGCATTCTGGATCATGGCGCCAAGCCCACGCTGGGCTGCGATCAGTTCGGATGCCACCAGCGTCGCCCAGGCTACCCCAAGCGCGACCCGCAGCGCGGTGAGGATGTGCGGAACGGTGAGGGGAATGATGACCTTGCGGAAGATTTCCGCCTGATTGGCGCCGAGCGTCTGCGCCACGCGGATATAGAGCGGCGTGATCTGCGAGACCCCCTCATACATGACGATCACGCCGGAGAAGAACGAGGCGTAGAACAGGATGACGAGCTTTGCGAGCTCGTCCACGCCGAAATAGACGATGACAAGCGGGATCAGCGCGATCGGCGGCAGCGCGCGGAAGAAGTTGATCATGGGGTCGGCGAAGGTGCGGGCCGGGCGATACCATCCGAGCAGAAAGCCGACGGGCACCGCGACGAGGATTCCAAGCGAGACGCCGAAAAAGACGCGCCTGGTCGAGGCGAAGATGTCGATCAAAAGGCCTTCCTTGGTGAGAAGCTCGACGAACTTCGCGGCGACCTGGTGCGGGGCAGGGATCAGCGACGCGTTGACGAAGCCGCTCCAGCGCACGGCATACCAGAGCAGGATCGCTCCGACCCATGGTATCAACCCGAGACCAAAGCGTCTCACGCCAGCTCCGTCCATTCGACGCATCCACCCAGATTGCAGTTGATGTTTGCCCAAGTCATATTATAAATAGGATGACCATACAAGCGCCGCTTTGGTCGTAGGCGCCGCAGGCTTTTCCGCGCATGACATCGCCGCCTTTCACTATCCGGAGCGTCCAGGCCTTTGGCTTCCGCTATCCGCTGACGACACCGGTCATCACCTCGTTCGGGCGGATGGGAGACCGGCCCGCCGTGTTCGTTCGGGTCGAGGACACGGATGGTTACGCGGGCTGGGGCGAGGTCTGGTGCAACTTTCCCGCGCCGGGCGCCGAGCATCGTGTTCGGCTGGTCAACGAGGTCCTGGCACCGGCGCTTGTCGGATTCAGGGCAAGCGAACCTGGTGCCGCATTCGAGCGATTGACGCGGGGAACTTCGGTGCTCGCGTTGCAATCCGGCGAAGCGGGCCCGTTCGCGCAATCGATCGCCGGCATCGATCTCGCCGTCTGGGATCTCCATGCGCGCCGCCGGAACGTTGCGTTGTGGAAACTGCTCGGCGGATCGCGGAAGCGGATCAAGGTCTATGCCAGCGGCATCAATCCAGTCGGATCTGAGCGGGCGGCGGAAGCAGCCCTCGGCCGCGGCTACCGCGCCTTGAAGCTGAAGATCGGCTTCGATCCGGCGGGCGACCGGGCCAACCTCGCCGCGCTGCGCCGCCTCGTCGGCGATGGCATGCTTGCGGCCGATGTCAACCAGGGTTGGACCATCGCGCAGGCGCTCGAGCGTGCGCCGCAGCTCGAGCCGTTCGGCCTTGCCTGGCTCGAGGAGCCGATCCGCGCGGACCGTCCGCGGCGGGAATGGAAGCAGCTGCACGAGACGATCCGTTTTCCGCTGGCGGCCGGTGAGAACATCGCGAGCCACGCCGGCTTTGCCGAGGTGCTGAGCGAGCCGGTTCTCGGTGTCGTCCAGCCTGACATCGCCAAGTGGGGCGGGCTTTCGGCTTGCGCCGGCATCGCCCGCGACATCCTGACGTCAGGCAAGATGTTCTGTCCGCACTATCTCGGCGCCGGCATCGGCCTGTTGGCGTCGGCGCATCTGCTGGCGGGCGTCGGCGGCGAGGGACTGCTGGAGGTCGACAGCAATGAGAACCCGCTGCGGGATCAATTCTGCGGCCCCGTGCTTGACGTCAGCGATGGCATGATCGAGCTCGGCGACGAGGCGGGTCTCGGCATCACCCCCGATCTTGCCTCGATCGAACAATACCGGACCGCCTGATGTCGGGGCTTGGCTACGACTACATCATCGTCGGTGCGGGGTCGGCCGGCTGTGTGGTCGCAAACAGATTGTCGGCCGATCCTGCCTGCCGCGTGCTGCTGCTCGAAGCCGGCGGATCGGACCGGAATTTCTGGCTCAAGCTGCCGGTCGGGTATTACCGGACCATGTACGACGAGCGCTTCTCGCGCCTGTTCAAGACCGAGCCGTCGGAAGGAAGCGGCGGCCGCGCCATCGTCTGGCCGCGCGGCCGCGTGCTCGGCGGATCGTCGTCGATCAACGGCCTGATCTTCATCCGCGGCCAGCACGAGGATTTTGACGACTGGGAACGTCTCGGCGCCGACGGCTGGAGCTATCGCGACGTCCTGCCCTATTTCCGGCGCTACGAGCGCTACCGCGGCGGCGAGAGCCAGTTTCACGGCGGCCTCGGAGAGTTTGAGGTCTCCGACCTCAGGAACGACAATCCGGCGTCGAGGGCCTGGGTGGAGGCGGGCGTGCAGTTCGGCCTGCCGCGCAATCCCGACTTCAACGGCGCGACGACGCTTGGCGTCGGGTCCTATCAGCTCGGCATCGGGCGGCATTGGCGGACCAGCTCGGCGTCCGCCTTTCTTCGACCGATTGCCGACCGTCGCAACCTGACCGTCATCACGCACGCACAGGTGAGCAAAGTCACCTTCAACGGCTGCGTCGCGACCGGCGTCGAGTGGATCAGCAAGGGGCAGGTTCATCGCGCGACAGCCGATCGCGAGGTCATCCTGTCCGGCGGCGCGCTGCAATCGCCGCAAATCCTCCAGCTTTCCGGGATCGGGCCGGCCGACCTGCTTCGCAAGCACGGCATTGCCGTCGTCGCTGACTCGCCCGAAGTCGGCTCCAATCTGCAGGACCATTACCAGGCACGGCTGATCGTGCGCCTGAAGGAGCGGATCTCGCTCAATGACCAGGTCCGCCATCCTGTCGAGCTCGCGAAGATGGGGCTGCAATGGATGCTGGCCGGGCG
>NZ_JBXEJO010000024.1:0-110459 GCF_056837965.1 Bradyrhizobium ferriligni | reverse complement strand
CACCCCAACCCTCCCCCGCAAGCGGGAGAGGGGGCGCAGTCTTTCCGTGGTAACGCCTACGCGCTCTTCTTCTGGAACTGGCCGGTGGCGCGGAAGCGCCAGAGATATTGCGGGGCGATCGCTTCCATCGAATCCGGCGAGATGCCGAGGCCCGCGAAGGTCAGGCCGGCGGCCTTGGCGGCGTCGGACACCACGTTGTCCGAACGCAGCATCGCGACCTGGTCCGGTGTCAGCGTGAACGGCCCCGGCGCGAACTGCAGGAAGTACGACTGGAACTTGGCGAGGCCGAACGGCAGCGGCGCCAGCATGCGATCGCGCTGGGTGATCTTGAGGATGATCTGCATCACCTCGCGCATGGTGAGCACTTCCGGCCCGCCGAGCTCGTAAGCTGCGCCCTGCTTCGCCTTGCCGTCCACGGCATCGGCGACGGCGACCGCGACGTCGCCGACATAGGCCGGCTGCACCGTGTTGACCCCGCCGCCGACCAGCGGCAGCACCGGCGACATCCGTGCCAGCGCCGCAAAGCGGTTGGTGAACTGATCCTCGGGCCCGAACAACAGCGACGGCCGCATGATGGTGGCCTGTGGCAAGGCCGCCAGCACCGCCGCCTCGCCCTCCGCCTTGGCGCGGAAATAGCTCGAGGGCGAATCCGCGTCGGCCCCGATCGCCGAGACATGGACCATCCGCCCGCCGGCAGCGGCCGCCGCCTTGGCGATGCTCTCGGCACCCTTCACCTGCACGGCATCGAAGCTCTGCCCGCCGCCCTCGGCCAGGATGCCGACCAGGTTGATGGCGATATGCGAATCACGCATCGCCGCCTCGACCGAGGCCGGATAGCGCACATTGGCCTGGACGGCATGAATCTGCCCGACACGGCCGAGCGGCTGCAGATGACCGGCCAGTTCAGGCCGCCGCACCGCGACTCGGACGCGGTAATCGCGCTTGCAGAGCGCCCGGACCACGTTCCGCCCCAGAAAACCCGATCCGCCGAAGACCGTGACGAGCGTGTCCAGGTTCGATGCCATGGGGTGATTCCTGTGGGATTCGAGAGCGATTGACGTGGGTTAACCGTCTGGCGATACGCCATCGGCCTTATCCTGTACAGGGTATTTGAATTTCCAATCGCGAATTTGACAAGCGCGCAACCGATCCTTACTAAGCCGCTCCACATGCCCAGGTGGCGGAATTGGTAGACGCGCTGGCTTCAGGTGCCAGTGGCTTAACGGCCGTGAAGGTTCGAGTCCTTTCCTGGGCACCACCCCCTTTTTAAGCGATTGAAATCGCTCGGTATCCGGAGGATGGGTGCGGCGAAGCCGTAACCTGCCACGGTGCGGGCTTTCTGCGTCTCGGGTTCGCCCAGCACCTAGGCGCGCATTCCCATCGCCGGACCGAACGGCGGGTCGTCATCGTTCGGCCGCGCCTCGGCGTAGTGATCGAACTGCATGGTGAAGGTCGCGCGGCCCTGGCCTGCGGCACGCAGGCCATTCGTATAGCCGCCGAACATGTTTTTCAGCGGCACCATTGCCGTGATGGCAATGCCGTCGTTGTGCGCGATTTGATTCTGGATATTGCCACGGCGCAGGCGCAGGTCGTGCATGACAGCAGCCAAGCGATCCTCCGGCGTCACCACCTCGACCTTCATGATCGGCTCGAGCAGCACTGACTTGCCCATTTGCAGCGCCTCGCGGAAGCAGGCGCGCGCGGCGATCTCGAAGGCCTGTGCCGACGAGTCGACGTCGTGGAACTTGCCGTCGGTCAGTTGCACCCTGACGTCGACCACGGGGAAGCCGGCGACCACGCCCGAGGGCAAGAGGCTCACGAGACCCTTCTCGATGCCGGGGACGTACTGTTTCGGCACGGCGCCGTCGGCGATCTTCGATTCGAAAGCGTAGCCCTTGCCCGGCTCGTTCGGCTCGACCACGAGGGTGACGGAAGCGAACTGGCCGGCGCCGCCGCTCTGCCGCTTGTGAGTGTAGCTGTGCTCGACCCGACAGGTGATCCGCTCGAGGAATGCCACCTGCGGTGCGCCGATACGCGCGTCGATTTCGTAAGCGCGCTTCAAGAGGTCGATCTTGGTGTCGAGCTGCAGCTCGCTGACGCCCTTCAGGATGATCTGGCCGGACACATGATTAGTCGACACGAGGAACGAGGGATCCCCCGCCGTCAGCTCGGCGAGCGCAGCCTCGAGCCGCTGATGGTCGGCCTTCGACCTGGGCTCGATCGCAATTTCGATAATGCCGGGCTGTACCAAGTGATCCGCCATCGCAGCTTGATATCACGAGATGAACCGTGGCGGTGTGTTGACCGCGTGGCCGCCGAATACATGCTTCCGTTGTCGACATGGAGCCTGAAGGCAGGTGTATCCGAAACGGAAACGACAGCTTCATGACCAACGAATAAACGATGGAGGTAATCCCAGTTCTCTCGTCCTGCGGCATTTTTGCCAATTTTGTCCCGGCATCGAATTACGCTCAGATCGGCGCCGACTGGACGGCCTCAGCCCCGCTGCGACTATACACCACGACAGAGCTTGGCGATGATCGCGATCGAAAGCCGGACGGCGCGAGCAACGCGCATCGCCGCCGTCGACGTCGTCCACGATCTCGACGCCGCCGAGACGATCTGGCGGAGTCTTGAGAACTCGAGTCATTCCATCACGCCCTTTCAGCGGTTCGACTTCCTCGCCCCGTGGCAGCGTGAGGTCGGTCAGCGCGCGGGACTGTCGCCTTTCATCGTTATCGCGCGTGACGGCGATGGCCAAGCACGGGGCTTGCTGCCGCTTGCCCTGCAAACGGCTCTCGGCGTGCGCCGCGCGAGCTTCATGGGCGGCGAGCACGCAACCTTCAATATGGGCCTGTGGGAGCGCGGGTTCGCTTCCGGTGCCACGAAGGCCGATCTCCACGCATTCATGGCGATGCTCGCCAAGCGTGACAAAGTCGACGTGCTGGCGTTGCGCCAGCAGCCGGCGCAGTGGCGCGGCGTGCAAAACCCGCTGGCGCTGCTGCCTCATGAGCCCTTGGTCTTGAACTGCCCGATGCGCACAATCGAGCCGGGCGCAACGGCCGTGAACCTGGTCGGCAATCCCTCCCGCCGCATGAAGCTCAAGCAGCGCAAACTGCTGGAGCTGACCGGCTACCGCTATCACGTCGCCTCCGCTGATGCCGACATCGACCGCCTGCTCGACTGGTTCTTCCGCGTGAAGTCGGAGCGGTTGGCCGAGCGGAAGCAGTCCAATGTGTTCGCCGAACGCGCCGTGGAGCAATTCATCCGCGCCGCCTGCATGACAAGGCTGTCCCACGGCGGCCGTGTCATCGAAATCCATGCGCTCGAATGCGACGAGGAAGTGATCGCGATCTTCGCCTTGGCTGCCGATGGCCACCGCTTCTCGACGATGTTCAACACCTACACTTTGTCAGGCAACGCGAAATTCAGTCCCGGCCTGCTCTTGATGCAGGAAATCATCCATCATTTTGCCGGCCGGCACTATCGCGCCTTCGACTTCGGCCTCGGCTCGCATGACTACAAGCGGCTATTCTGCAAGGACGACGAGCCATTGTTCGACAGTTTCATTCCGCTCACCAGGCTCGGCCGACAGGCCGCCGGAGTGATGTCCGCGGTGGACCGCACCAAGCGGTTGGTGGAACACCACCCGAAGCTCCGCGGCGTTGCGCAGCGCCTTCGCAAGGTCTTGCTCGACAAAGCATTCTGCACAATTCCCCTCGTTTCCTTGCTTCAAATGTAGCTGCCGAGCTTCGTCAACCGCGGAGGTCAGGCATCCGCGGCGGCTAGCCGGGACGCGCGCAGGCCCGAGCCTGCGTCCCATCCCGCGTAGCCGGAACGAGCGGCGCCTCCCTCACACGATCCGTCGGCCCGCGCGGCGGGCGATGGGCCGCTGCACGAAATACATCGCGATCATCGAAATAATGGTGGTTGCGACGACGATGTAGCCCAGCCGGTCGAAATGCAGCAGCGAACCGTCGGGATTTTCCGCGATGATCGCCGCTGCAAAGACCGAGCCCAACCCGCCCGACAGCTGCTGCACGGATGCCGAGATCGCGCTGAACGATCCGCGCTGGCTGGCGTCGGGAATCGCCGACATCAGCGCCTGCGACGGGATCATGCGCGAGAAGATGCCGATGAACATCAGCACATTAACCACGATCGCGGTCAGCAGCGAGACGTGGCCGAGGTTGGTGTAGATCAGCACCATGATCACGGTCACCACGCAGCCGAATGCGAAGGTCGGATATTTGCCGAACGCATCGCTGGCGCGGCCGACCAGCGGTCCGATGATGATGCTGAACAGGCCTGAGACGAGATAGATCGTCGGCAGGTGGACGATGTCGATGCCGAGATTATGCACGGTGAAGGCGCTGCCGAACGGCATCAGCATGAAGCCGCCGGTCGCGAGCAGCGTGGTCACCAGGAAGGCCAGCGTGTAGCGCGGCTGGCCCACGGTCGCGATCAGGTGGCGGAACGGATTGCTGTCGTGCTGCAATTTGAGATGGGCATCGACCGGATGCATCGCGATTGCAATCGCCGCGATCGCGACAATCGACAGGCCGACGATGGCCACGAAGCAGATGTGCCAGTTAAAGTGATTGGCCAGGAACAGGCCGGCCGGAACGCCGAGCACCTGGCTCGCGGCGAACGCCGTTTGCAGCACGCCCATGGCGCGGCCGCGCTGTTGCAGCGGGAACAGGTCGGTGACGATGGCAAGCACCACGGAGCCGATCACCCCGCCGAAAATGCCGGTGACGATGCGGCCGAGCAGCAGCACGTGAAAATTCTGCGCCAGCGCGCAGAGAACGGTGCCGAGCATGAAGCCGACATAGAAGAACAGCAGCAGCCGCTTGCGGTCGAAGCGATCGGCAAAGCCGGCGGCGAGGACGCCGGAAATGCCGGCCGCGAACGCGTAGGCCGAGACCGCGACGCCGAATTGCCCGGCCGTGATGTTCAGCGACGGCATCAGGATGGCGCCGAGCGGCGACATGATGATGAAATCGAGGATCAGCGTGAATTGCGTGAAGGCGAGCAGCGCGATCAGGAACGATTGGTAGCGCGAGAAGCCACGCTCCTGCTGGTCGTCGTCGATCGGCGCAGCGATGGTCTGGTCGGACATAAGGCTCATTTCATTGGGGAGGCCGGTGCTGGCCGGCAACAGATAGGGAGGGCGCGGCCGGATTTCATGGGGCGCACGGGCAACAGTTCCCTCGAAATCGAACGCGTAGCGGCAATGACTTGGCCCCGACTTCGCCCCGACTTGGCCGCGTGCCCACGTCGAACTTGGCGAGAAAATGGGGGCAGCGGCGCGCCCGAGACGCCATGGCGATTGTTTCCGGTTGTGTCGGTCGATAACTGCAACGGGTGAATGCTGTACTTCACAACCTTGGAAGAGTACGCACGTCAAGGATGTGAATCGGACTGATGCATCTCATGGTTCCGTCTGTGGCGACCGCGCAACAGGTCGCTGTAAATCGTTTCAAGCTTGAACGGAGCGGAGCTGAGAGCGGGGCGGAGTAGCAGATGGCGGCGAGGCCGGGGGCTCGGCTTCGCGCCGACGGTGGAGTAGGGGCATGGTTTCCTCGCGGCTCGCGGCGATCCTGTCGTGCACGGCCTTGGGTGGCGGTTGTCTGTTGTCCGCGTCGCCGGCGTTTGCGGCCTGCGACAGTCTCGCGCCAGCGAGCGGGCAGACGGTAACCTGTTCGACCGCAGCGCCGAATCCCTCGCCGGCCGGCGTGCAGGCCGTTGCCGGCAGCTCGAACGTCACCGTGAACGTGCTGCAGGGCGCCGGCATCACGCCGGGCGCCGGAGCGACCGCGATCGGCCTTGTCTCCAGCAGCGCCGCCACCAACAACGGCACGCTGACCATCAGCGGCGGTGGCACCGGCATCTTCGGCAGCGGCAACGGCAATGTCTTCACCAACGGCGCGTCGGGCGTGATCACGACCTCGGGCGCCGGCAGCAATGCGATCGCCGCCAGCAGTAACGGCAACACGCTGATCAACAACGGCACGATCACGACGCAGAACGGCACCTCGCGCGGCCTTGCCATCACCGGTCTCACGCAGCACAACAACAACACGCTGATCAATACCGGGACGATCACCACCCAGGGCCCGCAATCGCACGGCCTTTTTGTGCAGACCGGCGACAGCAACACCTTCACCAATAGCGGCACCATCACCACGGCCGGCGCAGGCGCCCGTGCGATCTTCTCCGCCGGCCAGTTTGCGACCATCACCAATACCGGCACGCTGCTGACGACCGGTGGCGACGCGGGCGGCACCGCCAACAACACCGTGTTCATGCAAGGCAATGCCGGCGTCCTGCGCAACAACGGCACGATCGAGGCGCGCGGCGTCAATGCCGACGGCGTGTTCTCCAACACCGCCGGATCGTCGTTCACCGCCCGCATCGAGAACCTCGCCGGCGGCAAGATCATCAGCCAGGCGGGACCCGCGATCCGCACGCTCAACGGCGCCACCACCATCGTCAATGCCGGCCTGATCGCCGGCAACGGCGGCACGGCGCTCGCTGGCGGCAGCGGTGCCGTGACCATGATCCTGCAAACCGGCTCGCAGATCGTTGGCCTTGCCGATGGCGGCGGCGGCAACAACCAGGTGCGGCTGCAAGGCAGCGGCACGGTCGACAATGCGTTCGCGCGATTCCAGACGCTGACGATGGAAGGCAATGACTGGACCTGGGCCGGTACCGGCACCTTCGCCAACACCTTCATCAACAGCGGTTCGCTTACGCTGCAGACGTCGCTGACCGGCAATGTGACGATCGCGGCCGGCACCAGCCTGCTGGCAGGCAACGGCGCCAATCCGTCGATCACGCCGTTTCCGGGCGGCCCGCCGATCACCGTCACCAATGCCGGCGTGATCAATTTGACCAACGGCGGCGCCACCGCCGCGAATAGCCTGACGATCGCGGGCAACTATGTCGGCAATGGCGGCGGGCTCTATCTGCGCACCGTGCTCGGTGGCGATGGGTCGCCGTCGGATCGGCTCGTCATCTCCGGCGGCAATGCGTCGGGCTCGACCGCGGTGACCGTCACCAATGCCGGCGGCGCGGGCGCACTGACCGCCGCCGACGGCATCATGGTGGTGCAGGCGGTCAACGGCGGCACCACGGCTGCGGGCGCATTCGGCCTCACCAACGCCGTCGTGGCCGGCGCCCACGAATATCTGCTGTTCCGCGGCGGCGTCTCCGCCGGCAGCGCCAACAACTGGTATCTGCGCTCGACATTGTTGCCCGGCACGGCCTCGCCTGCGCCCCCGGCTGTGGCTGCACCGGCGCCCCCTTCATCGCCCAACGTGGTGCCGCCGCCTCCGGGGCTGCCCGCGGAGGATCTGTCGTCGCTGACGCCGCCGCCGGCAGGCGCCGCGCCGGTCCAGCTCTACCGTGAAGAGGTGTCGGTCTATTCGGCGCTGCCGCAGGTGGCGCAAAAGCTCGGGCTGGCGACGCTCGGCACCTTCCATCAGCGCCAGGGCGATCAGGCTTTGCTGACCAGCGGCGGCGAACAGCCGGCGGCGTGGGCGCGTGCCTATGGCTCGCACAGCTCGCAGAGCTGGGCCGGCACGGTCAGCCCCGCCTTCGACGGCACCATGGCCGGCGTGCAGGTCGGCGTCGACATCCTGCGCATCCAGTCCGCGCCCGAGCATCATGATCGCGCCGGCTTCTTCTACGCGTATGGCTGGGCCAGCGGCACCATCAACGGCTTCGCGCTCGGCCTGAACGACGTCCGCACCGGCACGCTCTCGATCGACAGCCAGAATATCGGCGGCTACTGGACCCATGTCGGCCCCTCGGGCTGGTATGTCGACGCCGTGCTGATGGGCAGCTTCTACGGCGCAAGCCCGCAGTCGGATCGTCAGGTCGGCGCGCGGGTGTCGGGCACCGGCGTCGCCGCATCGCTGGAAGCCGGCGCGCCGATCCCGCTGAACAGCTTTCTCGCGATCGAGCCGCAGGCGCAGCTGATCTGGCAGCGGCAGTCGTTCGACAGCTTCAACGACATGTTCTCGAGCGTCGCGCTCGGCAGTGCCGATACGCTGACCGGGCGGCTCGGCGTGCGCGTTCCGGCAACGTTCGTCGTCGGCACGGCCGAACTGCGTCCCTATCTCGAGGCCAATCTCTGGCACACCGCCGCGAATGACCGCAGCATCGCGTTCGCGACGACGGACCTGATCGGCGTGCAAAGCCGCGGCACCGCCGTCGAGATCGGTGCCGGCGTCTCCGCGCAGCTCAATCGCACGATCAGCGCCTATGCGAGCGCCGGCTACACGACCTCGGTGGACAGCCTCCATCGCGAGGACATCACTGGCCGCTTCGGCCTGCGCGTCAGCTGGCAGTGATGGCGCGCCCGCGTGGGGGCGCGCGGCAGGGATAGCAACCCATTGTCTCCGCTGCACAATGGCGGTACACCCTGAACTATCTGTGCCGGAACAATTAAGGATTCCCGCTGCTCGCGTCCGGTCCAGACCGGCCCCGATGCCAGTGCGATCCGAAGATTGGCGCATGCTCGCCTGTCGGCGGATTGGACGGTAGTTTATTCCGACGGCGATTCGACGAGGTTTTTGACAGCATGACCATCCGCCTGCATCGCGGCGACCTGCCCGATCTGTCCCGCTACACCGACTCGGTGGCGATCGACACCGAGACCATGGGGCTGCATCCGCACCGTGACCGGCTCTGCGTGGTGCAGATGTCGAACGGCGACGGCACCGCCGACGTGATCCAGATTCCGAAGGGCCACACCGATTCGCCGAACCTGAAGGCGCTGCTCGCCAATCCCAAGATCACCAAGATCTTCCATTTCGCACGGTTCGACGTCGCGGTGCTCTACAACACGTTCGGCGTGATGCCGACGCCGGTCTATTGCACCAAGATCGCCTCGCGGCTGTCGCGCACCTACACCGATCGCCACGGCCTGAAGGATCTGGTGCGCGAGGTGCTGAACGTCGAATTGTCGAAGCAGCAGCAGTCCAGCGACTGGGGCGCGCAAAGCCTCAGCGAGGCCCAGCTCGCCTACGCCGCCTCCGACGTGCTGCATTTGCATGCGCTGCGCGACAAGCTGAATGTCATGCTCGCGCGCGAGGGACGGACCGATCTCGCCCAGGCCTGCTTCGACTTCCTCCCCGCCCGCGCCAGGCTCGATCTCGACGGCTGGGAGGCCGAGGACATTTTCGCCCATTCATGATGCGCGCCGAATTCGTCGCGGCGGGGGCAGTTCCGCCCCGTTTCGGCCAAACTGTTCACGCGTGGTCCGGTGCGGGGGCGCGAGGCGAGGTCCGGGCTGCATATTTGGGCGGCTCCGGCTAGAATAGGGGCAGTTTCGCGCCTCTGGAGCTCAGGTGAATTCGGTTCAGAATCCAGCCTATGTCACGGGCCTCGAGGCGCGCTTTGCCGCCGCCGCGCGGCACAGCCGCATGGTGCGGATCCTGCGTGTCGCGGTGCCCGCGATGGTCGGCCTGGCGATGGCCGTGGTCATCTACATCGCGCTGTTCAATCCGTTCCACGACCTGATCCCCAAGCTGCCGCTCGAGATGGATAACCTCGTCGTGTCCGGCACCAAGATCACGATGGAAGCGCCGCATATCGCCGGCTTCTCCAACGACGGACGGCCTTACGAGATGTGGGCCAAGGCGGCGATCCAGGACGTCACCGATCCTGACCATGTCGAGCTGAAGACGATCCGCGCCAAGGTGGCGCAACAGGATCAGTCGACGGTGACGATGGATGCGCGCACCGGCTTCTTCGACAACAAGAAGCAGCTGCTCGACTTGCGCCAGGACATCTTCCTGCAGTCGTCCACCGGCTACGAGGCCCGGCTGACGCAGGCCTTCGTCGACATCAACAAGGGTAACGTGTCGTCGGACGAGCATGTCGACGTCAAGCTGCTCGACGGCACGCTGACCGCCGACAGGCTCCGGATCTACAACAGCGGCGAGCTGGTGCGGTTCGAAGGCAATGTCGTGATGAATCTCGACAAGCTCGGCGACAACAATGCCGCCCCGCCGGCCGAGCCCGCTCCACCGCCGCCGCCGTCACCGAAGCCACGCAAGTCCGCCAACACGAAATGATTTTGATGATGAGACGTTTTCCGCACGGCATGGCAATTGCGGCGTTCCTGTCCGCGCTTTTCGCCGCGAGTGCCGCGTTCGCGCAGGGCTCGATGAGCGGCGTGCCCAACGCCATGCAGGGCTTCTCGCAGAACCGCGACCAGCCGATCCAGATCGAGGCCGCCTCGCTGGAAATGCGCGACAAGAAAAAGGAGGCGACCTTCGCCGGCAATGTGAAGGTCGTGCAGGGCGACACCACCATGACGTCGAAGACGCTGGTCGTGTTCTACGAGGATAAATCGACCCAGGCGCCGGCGCCCGCCCCGACCGGCACCAAGGGTGCGGCCGCCAAGGGCGCCGCGCCGATGCAGTCGGCAACGCCCGGCCCCGGCGGCGCCTCCTCGATCAAGCGGCTGGAGGCGAAGGGTAATGTCGTCGTCACCCAGAAGGACCAGGTCGTCACCGGCGAGACCGCGATCTTCGACACCAAAACCAATTTGATCACGATGCTCGGCGGCGGCGGCAGCCAGGTGGTGCTGACCCAGTGCCAGAATGTGCTGCGCGGCGACCGCCTTTTGGTCGACATGACCACCGGCGTCTCGCGCGTCGAAGCCGACAATGGCAAGGTGCAGGGCCTGTTCATCCAGTCGCCGGGCGGACAGAGCGGCAAGTGCGGCGCGCCGGCCGCTCCCGGCTCAGCCCCGGCCCCGTCGCCGCTGCAGCTGACTCCGGGCGGCAAGTCCAAGTAAGCCTCACGTAAGGTCAAGCAGAATCAATTGGTTAGATAATATTCTGCGGCCGCGAGGTTGAAGCCGGCGGGGCGAGACTGTATCTACTGCAGCGGCCCGGCCGAACAATGCGCCTCGAGGGGGAATATGTCGGCCGGGACAGGGGCATCCATTCATTCAAGGCGCGGGTGATCGCGCTTTGCCGTGTTGTTCGAGCATGATCTCCGCGCAAATGCGTCCGCTTTTGTCGCGCGGGAAGGCCGGTATTCAGATTTCCGGCTCATGCTTGCGGCGTCGCATGCGAATCGATCGATGCGCAGGCAAGGTCGCGGGATCACCGTGAAAGGCTGAAGCGAAGCGGGGATGGTGGATTTTCTCGGCATGTTCCGGCGGCGCTCTGCGAAACGCAGTACCGGATTTGCGCGCTCGCATGACGACATCACGGCGCTCGACGACCAGTTCGGCGAGATGCTGACGTCTCCGGTGCGTGATGCGCCGCCGATGGCGCGCGCCGCGTCGGCTCCCGGCGTCGAGCTGCCGCGAGCCCAACCGGCAGCAGCGCCAGCGCGTGCAAGGCCGGCCCGGAACAGCGCGCCCGCCGCGCCGCAGCTCATCAAGCGGCCGGGTTATCTGGCTGTGCATAGCGTGGAAAAGAGTTTCGGCAGCCGCCAGGTCGTGCGCGGCGTCAGCATCTATGTGCGCCGTGGCGAGGCGGTCGGCCTGCTCGGGCCCAACGGCGCCGGCAAGACCACCGTGTTCTACATGATTACCGGGCTGATCAAGGCCGATCGCGGCGCCATCGAGCTCGACGGCCACGACGTCACCAAGCTGCCGATGTATCAGCGCGCGCGCCTCGGCATCGGCTATCTGCCGCAGGAAGCCTCGATCTTCCGCGGCCTGTCGGTCGAGCAGAACATCCGCGCCGTGCTCGAGGTCGTCGAGCCCTCGAAGAAGAAGCGCGAGCACGAGCTGGATTCGCTGCTCGACGAGTTCAACATCACGCGACTGCGCAAGAGCCCGTCGATCGCGTTGTCCGGCGGCGAGCGCCGCCGCGTCGAGATTGCGCGCGCGCTGGCGACGCGCCCCAATTACATGCTGCTCGACGAGCCGTTCGCCGGCATCGACCCGATCGCGGTCGGCGACATCCAGGATCTCGTCCGCCATCTCACCAACCGCGGCATCGGCGTGCTCATCACCGACCACAATGTCCGCGAGACGCTCGGCCTGACCGACCGCGCCTATATCGTCTATGCCGGTGAAATCTTGACTGAGGGAAGCCCGGAGGAGATCGTTAATGATCCCGATGTACGCCGGCTTTACCTTGGCGAGGAATTCCGCCTCTAGCGCTATTTTCCAATCCGTCAAGCCGTGTACAAGGGCTTCGGACTAATATAAGCAAGAATCGAGCCAACTTTTAGGATCGTTCTTGCCTCCATGGCGCTGACCCAAAGACTAGAGTTCCGCCAGTCGCAGTCGCTGGTGATGACGCCGCAGCTGATGCAGGCGATCAAGCTGCTGCAACTGTCGAACCTGGACCTGTCGGCCTTTGTCGAGGAAGAGCTGGAGCGCAATCCGCTGCTGGAGCGGGCCGCCGACGGACCGGAGCCGCCGGTGGCGGGCGAGCCGGCCATGGAGCGGCCGGACTACGGCGATTCCGACGGTTCCAGCAGCTATGGGGACGATGGCGACGCCTCCGACATGGCCGCCGGCCCAGGCGGCGAGGCCGCCTTCGAGCCCGGCCAGGAGGAATGGCTGAACCGCGACCTCGGCAGCCGCGCCGAGATCGAGCAGACGCTCGATACCCGCCTCGACAACGTGTTTTCCGAGGAGCCGGCGGAAGCGGCGGCGCGCGCCGCGCAGGATGCACCGCCATCGGTCTACACCGAATGGGGCGGCGGCGCCTCCAGCGACGACGAGTACAATCTCGAAGCTTTCGTGGCCGCCGAGCTGACGCTTGCCGACCACCTCGCCGAACAACTCGCGGTGGCGTTCTCGGCGCCGGCGCAGCGCATGATCGGGCAGTATCTGATCGACCTGGTCGACGACGCCGGCTACCTGCCGGCCGATCTCGGCCAGGCCGCCGAGCGGCTCGGTGCGTCGCAGCAAGCGGTCGACGAGGTCGTCGCCGTGCTGCAGAAATTCGACCCGCCCGGCGTGTGCGCGCGAAACCTGAGCGAATGCCTCGCGATCCAGCTGCGCGAGCTCGATCGCTACGATCCGGCGATGCAGGCGCTGGTCGAGCATCTCGACCTGCTCGCCAAGCGCGACATCGCGGCCTTGCGAAAGCTCTGCGGCGTCGACGACGAAGACATCACCGACATGATCGCCGAGATCCGCCGACTCGACCCGAAGCCCGGACTGAAGTTCGGCACCGCGCGGACGCAAACCATGGTGCCCGACGTCTATGTGCGCCCGGGTCCCGACGGCGGCTGGCATGTCGAGCTCAACAGCGACACTCTGCCGCGCGTTCTGGTCAACCAGACCTATTACGCTGAGCTGTCGAAGACGATCCGCAAGGACGGTGACAAGTCGTACTTCACCGACTGCCTGCAGAACGCGACCTGGCTGGTCCGCGCGCTCGATCAGCGCGCCCGCACTATCCTGAAGGTCGCGACCGAAATCGTCCGCCAGCAGGATGGCTTCTTCACCTATGGCGTCGCGCATTTGCGGCCGCTCAATCTGAAGGCGGTCGCGGACGCGATCCAGATGCATGAATCGACGGTGTCGCGCGTCACCGCCAACAAATACATGGCGACCAATCGCGGCAGTTTTGAATTGAAGTATTTCTTCACTGCCTCGATCGCGTCGGCCGACGGCGGCGAGGCCCATTCGGCCGAGGCGGTGCGTCACCACATCAAGCAACTGATCGACGGCGAGGCCCCGTCGGCGATCCTGTCCGACGACACGATCGTGGAACGTTTGCGCGCCTCGGGCATTGATATCGCCCGCCGTACCGTCGCGAAATATCGCGAGGCGATGCGGATACCATCCTCGGTGCAACGCCGCCGTGACAAACAGAGCATGCTCGGTAATGCCCTTTCGGCTCCTGCCTCCTCGTCCGACCGGTCGCGCGATACAGCCCCCGTTTAGGTTACTTCTTGAGCGTGACCCCGTTCGGGTACGTAGCGGGCCATGCGCTCGTTGCGTTCGCGCCAAATCGGGATAGTCTCAATCTTTCCAGGTCGAGCGTCGTCCAGAAAGGGAGGTGGCCGGAAGCCCAGCAAGCATCATGCTCCTGCAAGAGTGATCGAGGCATCCAGCAATTGAGGCATCAAATGACCCTTCGAATCTCGGGAAAGAGCATCAGCATCGGCGAGGCGCTTCGCGCGCGCGTCAGCGAGCGCACCGACGAGGTCCTGCGAAAGTATTTTGATGGCAACTATTCGGGTCACATCACGCTGAGCAAGGATGGCTTCGGCTTCCGAACCGATTGCGCGCTGCATCTGGATTCCGGCATCACGCTGGAAGCCGAATCCAACGCCACCGATGCCTATGCCAGCGCCGACGCCGCGCTCTTGATGATCGAGAAGCGCCTGCGCCGCTACAAGAGCCGGCTCAAGGATCGCTCCGCCCGCAAGACCTATGCCGCGACTGCCGCGCTTGCCGAATTGAACGGCGTCGGGCTCGACGCGCCGAGCTACGTCATCGAGGCGCCCGAGAACGAGGACGAGGTCACCGAATACAGCCCGGTGATCATTGCCGAGGCAACCACCGCGCTGAAGCGGCTGTCGGTCAGCGAAGCCGTGATGGAGCTCGATCTGACCGGCGCCTCCTGCCTGGTGTTCCAGCATGGCGGCAGCGGCCGGTTGAACATCATTTACCGCCGTACGGATGGCAATGTCGGCTGGGTCGATCCGCCGGCGGTGAGCCCTTGAGGATAGTTGGCAGATGGCATTGACGTCCGAAGCCGGCCCTGCTTATGGTCCGCCGCCTCCAGGAACAAGGGAGGCGGAACAGGGTTCGCAGGTGTTGGCACCGCCGATACGTTGGAGTAGAAGCCCTGCCAACCGGACCCGGGCTAAGCCCGCATCCCACCTCATCTTCTTGACGCCGCCGCTGTAAAGCCTATTTCGCAACCTGACGGTCATTCACCTCGGAACGTCCCAATGCCGATTACCGATTTGGTCGCACCCGAGGCGATTCTCCCGGCTTTGAAAGTCATCAGCAAGAAGCAGGCGCTGCAGGAACTCGCTGCGCGTGCCTCCGCTCTGACCGGGCAGAATGAGCGCGCCATCTTCGAGGTGCTGCTGCAGCGCGAGAGGCTCGGCACCACGGCGGTCGGCTATGGCGTCGCCATTCCGCACGGCAAGCTGCCCAAGCTGGAGAAGCTGTTCGGCTTCTTCGCCCGCCTCGAGCGCCCGATCGATTTCGAGGCGATGGACGGACAGCCGGTCGACCTGATCTTCCTGCTGCTGGCACCGGAAGGCGCCGGCGCCGACCATCTCAAGGCGCTGGCGCGAATCGCCCGCCTGCTGCGCGACCAGGACGTCGCCAAGAAGCTGCGAGCCTCGCGCGACGCCCAGGCGATCTACTCCGTGCTCGCGCTGCCGCCGGCGAGCGCGGCGTAGTCATCCGCATTCGCGGATTCGTTCGCGCAACTGTCACCAAGACATAGACTGCGCGCCACGCGGTGGCGCACATCAATGCGCGATCGTTTCAATCTCCGTAGCCCGGATGGAGCGAAGCGCAATCCGGGGAAATCTCGCAACTGGCGCCAATCCCGGATTGCGCTGCGCTCCATCCGGGCTACGAAGCTCCATCCGTACAGGCCCGTCTTCTCCTTCCCCCCGAAAGGGGGAAGGTCGGGATGGGGGGCAGCCGCGGGCGACGCTGTATGTGGAGAGTGCGAATCCCCACCTGCTTTGCTCTGGCGAGCAAAGCGACCTCCCCTTTTCAAGGGGAGGTTGGAGTCGAATCGTTCGCAATTCTCTCAACAGATCGTCGGCAGCAGACGGCGAACTTCGCCGAGCAGATCGGGCACGGCCTTCTCGTCATTGGCGAGATGCCGGAGCAGTGCGCTCTGGAACAGGCCGTCGAACAGCGCATAAAGCGCCGCCGGAGACGATGCCGGCCGCTTGTTGCCGAGCTCGGCGTAGCGCGTGGCGATGCGCCAGATCATCGCTTCCAGGCTCTTGTCGATCTCGAGCACGTCCTTGCGGAACGCCGGCTCGAACATCGCCTGCGAGCGCAGATCGTACCAGAGCCGATGCATGCGCGCTTCGTTCTCGAGCGTGGCCGCGAGCTTGGCGAGGAAGCCTTCGGTCAATTCGTCGCGGCTGCGCGCTGTCGTCACCACCTCGTCATAGCGCGTCACGCATTTCGCCTTGTAGTGACGGACGCAGCAGCAGATCAGGTCGAGCTTGTCGCTGAAGTAGTAGTGAAACACGCCGTGCGTGAATGCGGAGTTCTGCGCGATCTCGCGCAGGCTGGTGCGCGCGAAGCCTAGCTCGCCAAGCGTTTCCAGCGCGGCCTCCGCGAGCTCGACGCGTCGCGCGTTGAACTTCTCGTCGCGCAGCGCCTCGGCCGCCACAGCCACGCGTTGGGCCGCCCCTGTCGCTTGCCGCGCCATTCCGTGCCTTCCCTCTGCTTCTTCCCTCGAGCAACTATACCGCGGCGACCGCGGCGCGCTCCATCCCTTCACAATCATCCTCTTTGACACTTGTCAAATTCAGACTTGACAAGTGTCAAGTTCCTGGACGAGGGTTGGCGCAATAATTTGGACAACCGTCAAGACGGCTGACCAATCGAGAAACAGGAGGAGATGCACCGCCGGGCGCGCCAACGCTGCGCCCCGCTGACGCCTGCCGCCACCACCAGTGCACCCAGAATGCGCAGACCGCCGGCCCATGCTGCCGGGGCCAACGGCACGCCGATCAAATCACCAAGCAAAGGGAGGACTACGTCATGAGTGGGAAGAGCCTTGAAGGCAGGAAAGCCCTGGTCACCGGCGGCGCCCGGGGGATTGGCGCGGCGATCGCGCAGGCATTGGCGCGGTCCGGCGCCGCGGTCATGATCGGCGATATTCTCGACGACACCGGCAAGGCCAGCGCCGCCGAGATCGCCAAGGCCGGGGTGAAGACCGGCTTCGTCAAGCTCGACGTCACTGACGATGCGCAATGGGAGCGGGCCGCCGCAGCGACGGTCGAAACTCTCGGCGGCTTCGACATCCTGATCAACAATGCCGGCATCGAGATCACCTCGCTGGTCGCCGACATCAAGGCCGAGGACGCGCGCCGCATGTGCGACGTCAACATCGTCGGCACCGTGCTCGGCATGAAGCACGCCTTCCGCGCGATGCGGCCGGGCGGCGCCGCGGGCAAGGGCGGCGCGGTGGTCAACATCGCTTCGGTCGCGGCGACGATCGCGTTTCCGAGCATCGCGGTCTATTCCGGCACCAAATCCGCGGTCGACCGCATGACGCGCGTCGGCGCGATGGAGGCCGGCAAGCTCGGCTATGGCGTGCGCGTCAACTGCATCTATCCCGGCCTGATCCCGACCGACATGGGCCTGCAGCTTGCCAACGACATCGTGAATATCGGTCTCGCGCCCGACGTCAACGCCGCGGTCGGCTCGGTGGTGGAGCAGACGCCGCTCGGCAAGCTCGCGGAGGTCTCCGACATCGCCGACGCCGCGGTGTTCCTGTGCTCGAACGATGCGCGCTTCATCACCGGCATCGGCCTGCCGGTCGATGGCGGCATGGGCATGTAGCAACAAAGCCGACAACAAGCATTTCGGAGGATCGCAATGAGCGAGAAGAAGCCCGTCATCGTCTATGGCGCATCCGGCTACACCGGCCGGCTGGTCTGCGAATATCTGCGCGAGTACAACATCCCCTTCATCGCCGCCGGCCGCAGCGCCGAGAAGCTCAACGCCGCGATGAAATCGAACGTGGCCGGTATCGAGACCGCCGACTATGAGGTCGTGTCGGTGCCGCACACCGTGGCCGCGCTGACCGAATTGTTCAAGGGCGCCTCGGTGGTGCTCAACACCGTGGGCCCGTTCGCCAAGTTCGGCGGCGAGGTGGTACAGGCCTGCCTGGCTGCCAGGTGCCACTATACGGACACGACCGGTGAGCAGGATTGGCTGATCACGCTCGAGCAGGAGTTTGGTACGAAATTCGCCAATGCCGGCCTGCTGCTGGCGCCGGGCATCGCGCAGATGTACACCACCGGCGAGATCGCTGCGCAGGTGTGCCTGGAAACGCCCGGCCTCGACACGCTCGACATCGCCGTGTTCTGGGGCGGCAGCCCGACCATCGCCTCGACGCAGACCATCCTGGTCAACGCCGCGATGGCCAAGGCCTACTACCTGGAGCAGAACAAGTACGTCGAGCATCAGCCCGATGCGGGCCTCTACAACCTCGCCATCCCCGGCCAGCACGAGCTGGCGCTGGCGCTGCCGTGGGGCGGCACCTCGCACCCGGTGTGGTTCAAGCAGGATCCGCGCGTCGCCAACGTGAAGGTGCTGGGCGGCGTGTTCAATCGCGCGCTGATGCTGGGCGTGCCGCAGATCGTCGCCGCCGCGCTGGAGGCGACCAAGGACATGAAACCCGACGACCGCTACGCCGCGCTGGCGCAGACCGCTGCCGGCGTGATGAACACCATGCCGCCGCGCGAGAATCCGCGCGTCAACAAGTCGCTGGATTCGGTGTATGCCTCCGGCCCGCTGGGGCGCGCGCACTGCGTCATCTACGGCAACAGCAACTACAAGCAGACCGGCATGCTGCAGGCCTATGCTGCCGCGCACCTGCTGCAGCAGCCGCCCAAGCGCGTAGGCTTCGCGTCCGGCTGTCAGGCGTTTGGCCATCGCGAGCTGCTCGGGCAATTGCGCAGCTTCGGCCTGGTCGGCCAGCCGGTCCTGACCGTGCATGATTGAGCTTGAGCCCCGCTCGGATCGGGGCTCAACACTCCGTTCCCTGAAGCGTTTTCGTTTTGCTCGAAAACGCTCCTCCCGCGGGTGACGCGTTGCGCGTCACCCGCCTCTTGCGCGAGACCTGCCATGCGCTTCATCGATTATCTCGATAAGGGTGCCTCGCTCGGCGCCGACGCGCCGTGTCTCACCATGGACGGCCGCGATCTCAGCTATGGCGAGGTGCAGCGGCTGAGCTATCGCATCGCGCGCGGCCTCGAGCGGTCGGGCATCGCTCCCGGCGAGAAGGTCGCGATCCTGTCCGGCAACGATCCGCTCGCTTTCGCCTGCGTGTTCGGCATCTCGCGCGCCGCCGCCGTGTGGTGCCCGATCAATCCGCGCAACGAGGCGGCCGAGAACAAGTTCATTCTCGACCAGTTCGATTGCAGCCTGCTGCTGTTTCATTCGAGCTTTGCGCCGATGGTTGACGCCGTCCGGCAGGACCTGCCCAAGCTGCGCGCGCTGGTCTGTCTCGACGCCGAGCTGCCGTTCGCGCCGTCGTTCGAGCGCTGGCTCGGCGACCTTATTGATGATGTCTATCAGCGCGCCACGATCGACGATCTCGCGATGATCCCGGGCACCGGCGGCACCACAGGCAAGCCGAAGGGCGTGATGCTCTCCGGGCGCAACATCGAGGCGATGACCGCGCTGACCCTGATGGGTTACCCGTTCAAGGGCCGCCCGATTTATCTCGCGCTTGCGCCGCTGACGCATGCCGCCGGCGTGCTTTGTTTTCCGATCATGACGCTGGGTGGTCGCGTCGTGATCATGCACCACCCTGACATCGGCGAGTTCCTCGCGCTGATCGAGCGTTATCGCGTCACCCACACCTTCCTGCCGCCGACCGTGATCTACATGCTGCTCGATCATCCCGGGCTCGATGCGGCCGATCGCAGCTCGCTGCAATGTTTCTGGTACGGAGCGGCACCGA
This sequence comes from Bradyrhizobium ferriligni, assembly GCF_056837965.1. Taxonomy (NCBI): domain Bacteria; kingdom Pseudomonadati; phylum Pseudomonadota; class Alphaproteobacteria; order Hyphomicrobiales; family Nitrobacteraceae; genus Bradyrhizobium; species Bradyrhizobium ferriligni. The sequence continues at coordinate 90,825 of NZ_JBXEJO010000024.1, read as the reverse complement.
TCTCGGCGACGCGGCTCGCGGAAGCCTTGAAGCGGATCGGGCCGATGGCACAGCTGTTCGGCCAGACCGAGGCGCCGATGATGATCTCGATGATGCCGCCCGCCGATCACTACAATCCGGACGGCACGATCGCGATGGAGCGACTTTCGTCGGCCGGGCGGATCGGCCCGCTGGTGCAGGCCGGCATCATGGATGGCGACGGGAAGCTGTTGCCGGCGGGATCGCGCGGCGAGATCGTGGTGCGCGGATCGCTGGTCATGGAAGGCTACTACAAGAACCCCGAGGCCACGCGCGAGGCTTCGGCGCATGGTTGGCACCACACCGGCGATATCGGCTACATCGACGGCGACGGCTACCTGTACATCGTCGATCGCGCCAAGGACATGATCATCACCGGCGGCTTCAACGTGTACTCGATCGAGGTCGAGAACGCGTTGCGGGCCCACGAGGCGGTGCAGGATTGCGCTGTCATCGGATTGCCCGATGACAAATGGGGCGAGCGGATCGTCGCTGTGGTGCAGCCGCGCGCCGGCCACACCGTCGATGCGTCCGCGCTCGCCGCCTTCGTCAAGCAGCAGATCGGCAGCATCAAGACGCCGAAGCAGATCGAGGTCTGGGACGATCTTCCGCGTTCCAAGGTCGGCAAGGTGCTGAAGCCGGACATCCGCGCGCGGCTGGTGCCACGCTAGCCCGTGCGATCCGGTGTCTACCTCTTGCCGTACTCGGTGAAGACATAGTCGCGATTCTGTACCACCGTGTGGCAGGCGTAGCCGCACTTCGCGTCGTTTTCCTGGGGCGGATTGTCCGCTGTAGTGGCGGGCCTGAACACATCTGACGCCGCGTCATACTCGAACGCGCCGTATCCCCATCCGCCGCTGTCCGCGAACCTCTTGCTGTCCTTGACCATGAAGTCGACGTCGTGCTGTGCGCCCGGCACTGTCGGTTGACCGGGATACGCCTCCTGCTTCTTCGGGATCCAATGGATCTTCGCCATCTTGGCGCCGTCCGGGAACGGCTTGCCATTGCCGGGTATGCCTTCGCGGAAGGCGCCCATCATCGCCGGATTGCCCAGGATCGCGGCGATGACGCCTTCGTTCTCGCTGATCGCGATCACGGGCCAGTCCTCGTATCCCCTGAACTCGGAGAACGCGAGCCCGTTCGGCACTTGCAGGCTGTACTTGTCCTGCGCGGAAATCGCGACACCGGTCGCGAGGACGGAAATCGACACCGAAGCAACGAGATTGATCAGCGAGCTCTTCTGTATGGTCGCATCTCCTTCAATCGATTTGGCGGCGAATAATTCTTGCTGGAAATTCCCCTGTCGCAGTGTTTCTCGCGGGAACTTATTACAGCACGGAAATGCACAAAGCGAAATGGAGCCGCGACCATGGTCCGCTGCCCAGGGCTGCGCATTGAATTGCTCACGTTGAGCGAGCTTTCGCTTGGCGATCGAAGACACGAGCACCTATTGACAACCAGCCGATGACGCCGGAAGACGAACGCGCGCAACATTGCGTGTGCGAACCAGGGATGACTGATGTCCCGCGATTTTCGCCTTGATCGCGTTCCCGTCGACGTTCTCGCTTACGAGCTCGCCGAAGAGAGGGCGAGTGCGCTCGGCCGCATGGGCCGCGCGCTGGAGCAGGCGCTCGCCAGGCTGCGCGAGTTCGATGCCGCCCATTCGCGCGCTGAAGCATCGACGTCCACACAACAGGCACGGCGTCTCCTGGTACGGGAGGCCGGCCATGCGCTCTGGATGTTCGTGGTGCAGCGGGAGGCCTGCGGGCTGCGGAACAACCGCATGCTGATGCGCGACTACAACGTGCCCGGCGAGGTGCAGCTCAGCATGGGCCCGATGCTCACCACGTCGACCACATCGCCATGAAAAATGCGCGGGCCGCCTCGGTATCGAGGCATGCCCGCGCATTGAATTCCCGGATGCTAGTTCAACCCTGCGTCAGTGGACGCTGACGGCCTGCAGCTCGTTGCTCCATGCGTTCGCGACTGCGGCTTCGCGGCTGTCGGTCAGCATGATCGGCGTGCCGTCGGCGGCGTGCAGTGCGAACAGTTTGAGGCCCGGCGCGATCTTCGGCGCCTGCGGAAAGAGATCTGGCACGTCCTCGGAGCGGACCTGCTTCACATAGGCGATATGACCTTCGCCCAGATGGGCCAGCGCTTCCGGCGTGACGCTCTCGGATTCGATGGTGGTGGTACTCAGTTCACTCATGGTCTCGACTCCTCAGTCAGATAAGCGGTCGAGTCCGCTCGTTGTTTCTATTATTCGTGCTCATTGATAGCGATTGTCTTAATGACCCGTTCAGGTTCCGGCCTGGCCAGGTCAATCGACAACAACCCGTTCTTCAGATCCGCGCCCAGCACCTGCATCCCCTCCGCCAGCACGAAGGTGCGCTGGAAGTGGCGCGCGGCGATGCCGCGATGGATGTATTGCCGAGCCTTGTCGTCCTGCTGACGGCCGCGGATGACGAGCTGATTTTCCTCAATAGTTACATCGAGTTGGTCGCGGGTGAAGCCCGCCACCGCCAATGTGATGCGCAGCCGTTCAGGCTGCCCGTTGGTACGGTCGCACCGCTCGATGTTGTACGGAGGATAGCCGTCTGCGCCCTTCACGACGCGGTCGAGCGCACGCTCGATCTCGTCGAATCCCAGAAGGAACGGACTGGACAACGATGGAACACGAGACATTACAAAGTCCTCTCGAAGCGACTTTGAGGGGCCCTTGCGGCGCCCCATGCAACCGGCGGGCCGTCTGGCCTCCGGTCAGTGAGGGATATGGGGGCGATCTGGATAGCGTTCAAGCAGCCCCGAAACCAGCCTAAACGCCCGCAACATGGGGGTAAATTCTTCCCGATCGGTTACTCCCCGACGCGCTTGCGGCCGTCGGCGGTAAAAAGGTGCAGCTTGTCGCGGGGGGCGACGGCCCGGATCCGCTCGCCGATGGCGGGACCCGAGACACCGGGAACCCGGACGATCACCTCGCCCGGCGGCAGCTCGCCCGGATTGGCGGCAACGCCCTGCTCCTCGCGCTGGCGGCTGCCGTAGACGAAGGTCTCGGCGCCGACATGCTCGATCGCCTCGACCGTGAGGCCAAGCGCAACACCGCCGGATCCGGTCTCGCTCGAGATCACGAAATCCTCCGGCCGGATCCCGACAATGCCGGCGCCGTCGGCGCCCGTGATCTGGGACTTCAGCTCGTCCGCGCGCAGCGGCATCAGGTTCATCGGCGGGGCGCCGATGAAGGAGGCGACGAAGGTGGTCGCCGGCTTCTGGTAGATGTCCAGCGGATTACCGACCTGCTCGACCTGGCCGCCGTTCATGACGACGAGGATGTCGGCGAGCGTCATCGCCTCGAGCTGGTCGTGGGTGACGTAGATCGACGTGGTGTTGAGCCGGCGCTGCAGTTTGCGGATCTCGACCCGCATCGCGATGCGCAGCTTGGCGTCCAGGTTCGACAGCGGCTCGTCGAACAGGAACACTTTCGGCTGGCGCACGATGGCGCGGCCCATCGCGACGCGTTGGCGCTGGCCGCCGGAAAGCTGGCGCGGCTTGCGCTCCAGCATCGGCGAGAGTTCGAGGACGCGCGCGGCTTCCTCGACGCGGGTCTTGATCTCGGCCTCGGCCATGCCGCGGTTGCGCAGGCCGTAGGCCATGTTGTTGTAGACGCTCATATGCGGATAGAGCGCGTAGTTCTGGAACACCATCGCGATGTCGCGATCGGCGGGCTCGACCTGGTTGACGACGCGGCCGCCGATGTCGATTTCGCCGCCGGTGATAGTCTCGAGCCCCGCGACCATGCGGAGCAGCGTGGACTTGCCGCAGCCGGATGGGCCGACCAGCACGCAGAACTGGCCGTCGCCGACGTCGACATCGACGCCCTTGATGGCCTCGAAGCCACCGGGATAGGTCTTGCGGACGCTGCGCAGCGTGACGTTAGCCATTACTTTTCCGTCTCCACCAATCCGCGCACGAACAGTTTCTGCATCACGACGACGACGAACACCGGCGGCAACATCGCGAGCAACGCGGTCGCCATCACGATCGGCCATTCGGTCAGCGCATCGGTCGTCGTGATCATCTTGCGGATGCCGACCTGGATGGTCTGCATATCGTCGCGCGTCGTGATCAGAAGCGGCCAGAGATATTGATTCCAGCCGAGGATGAAGAGGATCACGAACAGCGCCGCCATGTTGGTGCGCGACAGCGGCAGCAGCGTATCCCAGAAGAAGCGGACCGGGCCCGCGCCGTCGATCCGCGAGGCCTCCAGCAACTCATCCGGCACGGTCATGAAGAACTGCCGGAACAGCAGCGTCGCGGTGGCTGACGCAATCAGCGGCAGCGAGAGGCCGGCATAGCTGTCGAGCAGGTGCAGATCGGCGACGATCTTGTAGGTCGGATAGATGCGCACCTCGACCGGCAGCATCAAGGTGATGAAGATGATCCAGAAGATCGCCATCCGGAACGGAAACCGGAAATAGACGATCGCGTAGGCCGAGATGATTGAGATCGCGATTTTGCCGACCGCGATCAAGAGCGCCATGATCAGCGAGTTCAGCATCATGTTGAGCACAGGCTCGCGGGTCGAGCCGCTCGTGCCGACAAACAGCGTCTGGTAGTAGGTCTGGAGGAAATGGCCGCCGGGCAGCAGCGACATCTGGCCGTTGGCGATCACGGCGTTGTCCTGGGTCGAGGCGACCAGGGCGAGATAGACCGGGAAGGCGACGATCGCGATCCCGATCCACAGGATGGCGTGAGCCAGATAGCGCTGGAAGCCCTCCTCCTCGACCATCAGTAGGTCACCTTGCGTTCGACGAACCGGAACTGGATCGCCGTCAGCATGACGACGATTACCATCAGGATGACCGACTGCGCCGCCGACGAGCCGAGATTGCCGCCGAGCAGGCCGTCCGTATAGACCTTGTAGACCAGCGTCTCGGTCGCCTTGCCGGGACCGCCGCGGGTCATGGTGTCGATGATGCCGAAGGTGTCGAAGAAGGCGTAGACGATGTTGATGACCAAGAGGAAGAAGATGGTCGGCGACAGCAGCGGGAAGATCACGGTCCAGAACCGCCGCATCGGACGGGCGCCGTCGATCGCAGCGGCCTCGATCACGCTTTTCGGGATGCTCTGCAGCCCGGCGAGGAAGAACAGGAAATTGTAGGAGATCTGCTTCCAGGCCGCGGCGAGGATGATCAGGGCCGCCGCCTGGTTGCCGTCGAGCAGCGGATTCCAGTCGATGCCCATGGCGCGCAGATAGCGCGACAGCACGCCGAGCGAGGGGTGCAGCATGAACACCCAGAGCACGCCGACCACCGGCGGCGCCACCGCATAGGGCCAGATCAGCAGCGTGCGATACAGCGTCGAGCCGCGTAGCGGCCTGTCGGCCATGACCGCGAGCAGCAGCGCGAAGGACAGCGAGGAGACCGCGATCGCGAACGAGAACACGAAGGTTCGGACGATCGCCGCGAAATAGGCCGGCTCCTTGAACAGATCGAGATAGTTCTCGAACCAGACGAAGCTGGTGGAGAGACCGAAAGCGTCCTGCAGCAGGAAGGATTGGATCACCGCCTGCACGGCCGGCCAGTAGAAAAAGATCAGGACGATCGCGAGTTGCGGGGCAACCAGCGCGTAAGGCAACAGCTTTGACTGGAAAATCGCTTGCTTTTGCATGGGCTCGGAAGAAGGGCAGGCCGCGGATGCGGCCTTCCGGTTGATGGCCCTAAAGCGCGATGAGATGAGGTCGGATCGTCATCGCGCTTTAGCTTGTCGTCTGGGCATGATCTTTTCGGAAAGCCGCTTCGCGTCTTTCCGGATCATGCCCGAAGGCATCATGTCAGCGGACGGCGGTCTTTTCAAACTGCCGCAGCATCTGGTTGCCGCGCTCGACGGCGGCGTCCAGCGCCTGCTTGGCGGTCTTCTTGCCGGCCAGCGCCTGCTCGATCTCCTCCGACCACATGTCGCGCAGCTGCACCATGTTGCCGAGGCGCAGGCCGCGGGAATTCGCGGTCGGCTCCTTGTTGGTGAGCTCGAGCAGCGGGGTCTCGAGATAGGGCTGGTCCTTGTAGAAGCCCTCTTCCTTGGCCTTGGCATAGGCGGCCTTGGTGATCGGCAGATAGCCCGAGGCCCTGTGGATCCAGATCTGGCGGTCGGTGTCCGAGAGGAAGGTCAGGAACTTGGCCACGCCCTTGTATTCCTCGGCCGACTTGCCGCCCATCACCCAGAGCGAGGCGCCGCCGATGATCGAGTTCTGCGGCGCGCCCTTGACGTCGGGATAATACGGCATCGGTGCCGCGGTGAAGTTGAACTTGGCCTGCGCCTTGACGTTACCGAAGAAGGCTGACGAGGTCAGGTAGATCGGGCATTCGCCCGAGGTGAAGCGGCCTTCGCCGGTATTGGTGCGGCCGGCATAGTCGTAGGTCTTGTCCTTCTGCAGCTCGACGAGGTTCTCGAGATGCTTGACCTGCAGCGGGCCGTTGAACTCGAGCACGGTGTCGAAGCCGTCGAGGCCGTTGGCCTTGCTGGCGAGCGGCACATTGTGCCAGGCCGAGAGCTGTTCGAGATTGACCCAGGTGACCCACGAGCCGGAGAAGCCGCAGGTAGCGTAGCCGGCTGCCTTCAGCTTCTTGGCGTCGTCGAACACTTGCGGCCAGGTCTTCGGAATCTCCGCGATGTTGGCCTTCTTCAGCGCATCGAGATTGATCCACATCACCGTCGACGACGAGTTGAAGGGGAACGACAGCATCTCGCCCTTGGAGGTCGAGTAGTAGCCGGTGATCGCGGGCAGATAGACGCTCGGATCGAACTTCTCGCCGGCGTCGGCCATCAGCTTGTAGACCGGTTTGACGGCGCCGGTGGCGGCCATCATCGTCGCGGTGCCGACCTCGAACACCTGCATGATATGCGGAGCGTTGCCGGCGCGGAACGCGGCGATGCCGGCGTTCATGGTGTCGGCGTAGCCGCCCTTGTAGGTCGGGATCACCTTGTAGTCGGATTGCGAGGCGTTGAAGTCGTTGGCCAGCTTGACGATGACGTCGTTGTTGGCGCCGGTCATCGCGTGCCACCACTGGATCTCGGTCACCGCAAACGCGGGCGACGCGAATGCAAACGCGGCAGCGGCTGCCGCGGCAGCGCCTAGTCGTCGAAAGAACATCAAAACCCTCCCAATTGGAACATCATCTTTCGTTGCGCGCGTTATCAGCGCCGGATGACGTTCAAATGACCGTATAAACGAAAGTCATGGTAGGGGGGAAGCCGAAGCGAAGGGAAGCGGTAAAAAAGGCGAAGACCGCAGCCGGCTCCGTGCGGTGCAGCGCCAGACGCGACGTTGCACCGCAGGGCTAACGGATGGTCGCGCTAGCGCTTGCGCTGGGGGCCGCAGACCACGCCCTTTTCAACCAGGCCGTTGATCTCGTCCTTCGAGTAGCCGAACTCGCCGAGCACTTCCGCAGCGTGCTGGCTGAACTTCGGCGGCGTGCGGCGCAGGTTCGGCTTGGTGCGTTCGAGGCGGATCGGCGAGGCGACGCCCTTGTACCAATCCTTCTCGATGACGTCGCCGCGATGAATGGTGTGCGGGTTGGTCAGCGCCTGGTCGATCTTCTGCACCGGGCCGGCCGGCAGGCCGGCGGCGAGCAGCCGGTTGCACAGCGGCTCGGCCTCGTGCTGGCTGAACACCGCGGCCAGCTCGACGCGGAGCGCATCGCGGTTGGCGATGCGGTCCTTGTTGCGGGCAAAGCGCGGGTCGGTGCCGAGCTCGGGCTTGCCGATCTCCTTGGCGAGCTTGCGGAAGGTGCCGTCATTGCCGACGCCGATGAAGATGTTGTCGGTCTTGGTCGGGAAGATCGCGTAAGGAACGAGGTTGGGGTGCTCGTTGCCGGTCAGCGACGGCGGCTTGCCATGCATGAAATAGTTCGCGGTGTGCGGATGCATGATCGCAAGCCCGGTCTCGTACAACGTCGTCTCGATGAACTGGCCGATCCCCGAGCGCTGCCGCTCCGACAGCGCCATCAGGATGCCGATCGTGGCGTAGAGTCCGGTGGTGATGTCGACCAGCGGCACGCCGATCCGCATCGGGCCGCTCTCCGGCGAGCCGGTCGCCGCGATCATGCCGGTCATCGCCTGGATGATCGCGTCATAGCCGGGATTGCCGCCGCGCGGGCCGTCGGCGCCGAAGCCGGAGATCCGGCAATGCACGAGGCGCGGAAATTTCGCGCGCAGCACGTCGTTGCCGATGCCCCATTTGTCGAGCGTGCCCGGCTTGAAATTCTCGATCAGCACGTCGGCCGTCTCGAGCATCTTCATCAGCACCGCGCGGCCGCCCTCGGAGGCGAGGTCGAGGCCGATCGAGCGCTTGTTGCGGTTGATGCCGACGAAATAGGCTGCGTCTTCCTCGTGGAAGGGAGGGCCCCAGTCGCGCACCTCGTCGCCGGCGGGCGGCTCGACCTTGATCACGTCGGCGCCGTGGTCAGCAAGGATCTGGGTGCAATACGGGCCGCCGAGCACGCGCGTCAGATCGATCACGCGCAGGCCGGTCATCGCGCCCGTAGCCGCTGGGGTATTCATGGAAACAACCTTCGCTCAGTTGGGATCAGATAACGAGGGTCCCAGAGCTAACGGTCTTCAGCCGGGGCAGCAATGCTTCCGTCGGCGCAGGCCCATGCAGCAGGCGGCGCATGCGTTCGCCAAGCGAACCAGCCGCTGAAAGAGCAATAGTCCGCCACGTGTCGCGGCGGACCATTGCGTGATGTGGAATTAGACGACGCTCAGCTTGACGTCGACATTGCCGCGGGTCGCGTTGGAATAGGGGCACACATGATGGGCCTTCTCGACCAGCGCTTCAGCGTCGGCGCGGGAAAGGCCGGGCAGCGACACCGCGAGCTCGACCGCGAGGCCGAAGCCGCCTTCCGAGCGCGGGCCGATGCCGACCGTCGAGGTCACCGAGGCGTCGGCGGGAACCTTGGGGCCGCCCTGCGAGGCCACGAACTTCATCGCGCCGATGAAGCAGGCGGCATAGCCGGCCGCGAACAGCTGCTCCGGATTGTTGCCGGCACCGCCGCCGCCACCGAGCTCCTTCGGGGTCGTGAGCTTGACATCGAGCGCGCCGTCGAGCGTTGCCGCATGGCCGTCGCGGCCGCCGGTTGCCTTGGCGCTGGTCTTGTAGAGCACGTTCACAGACATCGTGGTCTCCCTTGGTGGGTGTGGACTTGAATTCGACGACGTATGTATTGCACGCAAATAGATTGTGCACAATATAAAATATGCGGCCTCACATTTAATTGTTCGCAATTGAATCCGCGGTCCCGAGAGCCCAGAATGACCCGGAAACGAGATGGATTCGATGGGAATCATGGCCAGGAAACCGACGGCGGCGGATCAGGCGCTGCGGCTCGATAACCAGATCTGCTTTGCGGTCTATTCGACCGCGCACGCCTTCAACCGCGTCTACAAGCCGCTGCTCGACCGGCTCGGGCTGACCTATCCGCAGTATCTCGTGATGCTGGCGCTGTGGGAGCGCGACGACGTGGCGGTGAAGGACCTCGGCGAGCGCCTGTTCCTGGATTCCGGCACGCTGACGCCGCTGTTGAAGCGGCTGGAGGCGGCGGAGTTGATCAAGCGGACGCGCAGCACCGCGGACGAGCGGGTGGTGCTGATCGCGCTGACGCCGCAGGGCCACGCGCTGCGCGACAAGGCCAAGGCCGTGCCGCAGTCGATCCTCGCGGCCTCGGACTGCACCGTTAGCGAACTGATGGCGATGAAGGACGAGATCGTCGCGCTGCGCGACCGGCTGAATGCGGTGCTGGGGGAGTAGGGGGCGGGCGGGGCGGTTAGAGGCGCTTCTTGGCGAAGGCGCGGCCGGAGTGGGATTTGAGATATTTCTCGAAGGCCAACGCTTTGTACTTGTCGGGAAATGCGCAGTACCAGACCAAGTCCCACGGCATAAATTTTGAGGTGTGCGCCGATTTGCCGGCGTTGTGCTCAGGAAGCCGGCGCTTCAGATCTTCGGTCGCGCCGACATATTCCTGATCAGGGAAGTTGATGCTGCGGAGGATGTAGACGTACCACATTCGCATCCACTGAAGCCGGACGGGGGTAGAGCCCTTGGCAGTCCGTCTTCTCCCTTCGGGCTACGCCGGACACCACGCTTCGCCCTTCAGGCAACTCGTGGCTGCGCCACGCGTAGCCCGAAGGGCGAAGCGTGGTGGAGCCAGGCGGGATCGAACCGCCGACCTCTTGCATGCCATGCAAGCGCTCTCCCAGCTGAGCTATGGCCCCTTATCCAGTAGGGATGATCCTGGGGGATCAATCCCGGCCCGCGCGGCCTACACGACTCGCGCGGCAGCACCGTTGATCATAGATCGGCGCCGATCTCAAGTCTCTTCGTCGCCGCCGACGTCACCAATAATGTCGGTGACGTCCTCATCGCCCTCTTCCTCGTCGGCGATGAAGGTCGAATCGTCGTCGTCATCGTCGTCGATGGTCTCATCGACCTCGATATCGTCCTCGGATTCGGGAACCTGGGCCTTGACCTTCCCGGTGTTCTCCTCGGCATCGGCCTCCTCGAGCGAGACCATCTCTTCGGCCTCGGCGGGCTCCGGCATGTCGGCTGCGGTCGCAGGCGAAGTGACGGTGGCGCCACGGCCCCGCGGCGGGGCGACCGGCGCGATCGGCACGACTTCGCCGGTATAGGGCGAGATCACCGGATTCTTGTTGAGGTCGTAGAACTTCTTGCCCGTGGTCGGGCAAATGCGCTTGGTTCCGAGCTCGGACTTGGCCACGTGGTAATCCCAGAATTTTCCTGAAAAACGGAGCTTCACTTGGCTAGTTGAGAGGCTGCTGTCAATAGCGGTTTGCGCGCAAGTGACGGGCGCGTGACGTGGTGTTGCCTATGTGATACCTGCCGCGGCGCGAGAGGACACAATCTTGGCCCAATCTGACACCCCGACCCCGCTGGAATCGCGCGCGTGCGGCCCCCTGGCCGGCACCGTCCGCGTTCCCGGCGACAAATCGATTTCCCACCGTGCCCTGATCCTGGGGGCGCTTTCGGTCGGCGAAACCCGCATTTCCGGCCTCCTGGAGGGCGAGGACGTCCTCAATACCGCCAAATCCATGCGCGCGCTGGGCGCGAAAGTGGAGCGGACGGCGCCGTTTACCTGGTCGGTCGCAGGCGTCGGCGTCGGCGGCTTCGCCCAGCCTGCCGCGCCGCTCGATTTCGGCAATTCCGGCACCGGCTGCCGGCTGGTGATGGGCGCGGTGGCCGGCTGCCCGATCGTCGCCATTTTCGACGGCGATGCCTCGCTGCGCTCGCGGCCGATGCGCCGCATCCTCGACCCGCTGGAGCTGATGGGCGCCCGAACCAGCGACATAAGGGAGGGCGGCCGGCTGCCGCTCACCCTGCACGGCGCCCGCTATCCGGTGCCGATCGTCTACAAGACGCCGGTCGCCTCGGCCCAGATCAAGTCCGCGGTGCTGCTGGCGGGGCTCTCCGCCCCCGGCATCACCACTGTGATCGAGCAGGAGGCGAGCCGCGACCACACCGAGCTGATGCTGAAGCATTTCGGTGCCGAGATCTCCTCCGAGAAGGAAGGCAGCCACGGCAGGCGAATTTCGCTGAATGGCGAGCCCGAGCTGCACGGCGCCAACGTCGTGGTGCCCGCCGATCCGTCCTCCGCGTCGTTCCCGATCGTGGCCGCACTGATCGTCGAAGGCTCCGATGTCGTGTTCTCCGACGTGATGACCAATCCGCTGCGCACCGGCCTGTTCACCACGCTGCGCGAGATGGGCGCCTCGATCGAGGAGAGCGATGTCCGCGGCGATGCCGGCGAGCCGATGGCGCAGCTGCGGGTGCGGGCCTCGAAGCTGAAGGGCGTCGAGGTGCCGCCGGAGCGCGCGCCGTCGATGATCGACGAATATTTGGTGCTGGCGGTCGCGGCTGCCTTCGCCGAGGGCACCACGATCATGCACGGCCTGCAGGAACTGCGCGTCAAGGAATCCGACCGCCTTGAAGCAACCGCCGACATGCTGCGGGTCAACGGCGTCAAGGTGGAGGTGTCCGGCGACGATCTGATCGTCGAGGGCCGCGGCCATGTTCCGGGCGGCGGCCTTGTTGCCACCCATATGGATCATCGCATCGCGATGTCGGCGCTGGTGATGGGCTGCGCCTCCGATCGGCCGGTGAAGATCGATGACACCGGCTTCATCGCCACCAGTTTTCCGGATTTCATCCCGATGATGCGCGCGCTCGGAGCTGATTTCGCATGATCATCGCCATCGACGGACCCGCCGCCTCGGGCAAGGGCACGCTCGGCAAGCGGCTCGCCCACCACTACGGATACCGCCATCTCGACACCGGCGTGATCTACCGCGCGGTGGCCTATGCGATGATGCAAGCCGGTGCCGAGCTCAGCAACGAGGTGCTGGCCGTGGCTGCGGCGCTCGAACTCGACCCCGAAAAGTTCGGCAATCCGATCCTGAAGACCCAGAAGGTCGGCGATGCCGCCTCGGTGGTGTCGGCCATTCCGCAGGTTCGCGAGGTGCTGGTGAACTTTCAGCGCCAGTTCGCCGCCGATCCGCCCGGTGCGGTGCTCGATGGACGCGACATCGGTACCGTGATCTGCCCGGATGCCGACGTGAAGATCTTCGTGGTCGCCGATCCCCGCGTGCGGGCACGGCGGCGCACGCTGGAGGCGCGCGCCCGCGGCGAGGACGCCGACGAACAGGCTGTGCTCGCCGACATCCTCAAGCGCGACGAGCGGGACAAGAACCGGGCGATTGCACCCCTGCGGCCGGCTCCGGACGCCCACACGCTGGACAATTCCAATCTGGACATCGAGGCCGGCGTCCGCGCCGCCATCGCCATCGTCGAGGCGGCGCGCGCCAGGCGCTAGAACAGCAGGCATGGCGGGCGGGTTTGGCCCGAAAACCCAGCAAAATGGGGCATTTCCTGCTTGCCGAAAGCAGCCTGCAGGGCTATATCAGCGCCGTTCGGAGCAGCATCGACCATGTCGAGGCCGTGTCTGAGCGGGCCGGCGATGGGTTTGAGCTATTCCTCAAACGAAACCAACGCCGCATCTGGAGGAACGCCCGCTCCCAGGTCTTGAAGTCGATATTTTCGTTTCAGGCTCCGCATCAATCAAACGTACCGAACGTGCAGTCTTGCTGCCGGCCCGCTGTTGCACCTCCTGCAATGAGCGGTCGTCAGGGTTTGCGGAGCCCTGACACTTCACGCACGGTGCGCCCATCAACCCGAACGGCCGGCGAGATCCCGCATCTGGAGAACAAATGGTTTCGAATTCTGCGTCTTCTTACACCCCGACCCGCGATGATTTCGCGGCGATGCTTGATGAATCCTTTGCCGGCGGCAATTTGCAGGAAAGCTCCGTCATCAAGGGCAAGGTGGTTGCAATTGAGAAGGACATGGCCGTCATCGACGTCGGCCTGAAGACCGAAGGTCGCGTTGCGCTGCGCGAATTCGCCGGCCCCGGCCGTGAAAGCGATCTGAAGGTCGGTGACGAAGTCGAGGTGTTCCTCGACCGTATCGAGAATGCGCTCGGCGAAGCCGTGCTGTCGCGCGACAAGGCGCGCCGCGAGGAAAGCTGGGGCAAGCTCGAGAAGGCGTTCCAGAACAACGAAAAGGTCAACGGCGTCATCTTCAACCAGGTCAAGGGCGGCTTCACGGTCGACCTCGACGGTGCGGTGGCCTTCCTGCCGCGCTCGCAGGTCGACATTCGTCCGATCCGCGACGTTGCGCCGCTGATGAACAATTCGCAGCCGTTCCAGATCCTCAAGATGGACCGCCGCCGCGGCAACATCGTGGTGTCGCGCCGCACTGTTCTCGAAGAGACCCGCGCCGAGCAGCGCCAGGAGCTGGTGCAGAACCTCGAAGAAGGTCAGGTGATCGACGGCGTGGTCAAGAACATCACCGATTACGGTGCGTTCGTTGATCTCGGCGGCATCGACGGCCTGCTGCACGTGACCGATATCGCCTGGCGCCGCGTCAACCACCCGACCGAGGTGCTGACCATCGGCCAGACGGTGAAGGTCAAGATCATCAAGATCAACCACGAGACGCACCGCATCTCGCTCGGCATGAAGCAGCTGTTGGATGATCCGTGGCAGGGCATCGAAGCCAAGTACCCGCTGGGTGCCCGCTTCACCGGCCGCGTCACCAACATCACCGACTACGGCGCGTTCGTCGAGCTCGAGCCGGGCATCGAAGGCCTGATCCACGTCTCCGAGATGTCGTGGACCAAGAAGAACATGCACCCCGGCAAGATCGTTTCGACCTCGCAGGAAGTCGAAGTGCAGGTGCTGGAAGTGGATTCGGTCAAGCGCCGCATCTCGCTCGGTCTCAAGCAGACCATGCGCAATCCCTGGGAAGTCTTCGTCGAGAAGTTCCCGGTCGGTTCGGTGGTCGAGGGCGAGGTCAAGAACAAGACCGAGTTCGGTCTGTTCCTGGGTCTCGAGGGCGATGTCGACGGCATGGTCCACCTCTCCGACCTCGACTGGAAGCTTCCGGGCGAGCAGGTCATCGACAACTTCAAGAAGGGCGACATGGTCAAGGCCGTGGTGCTCGATGTCGATGTCGAGAAGGAGCGCATCTCGCTCGGCGTCAAGCAACTCGAAGGCGACCCCTTCGCCGAGCCGGGCGACGTCAAGAAGGGCGCGGTCGTGACTTGCGAAGTGCTCGAAGTGAAGGAGAGCGGCATCGAGGTCCGGATTTCGGGCACCGAGTTCACCACCTTCATCAAGCGGTCCGAGCTGGCCCGCGACCGCAACGACCAGCGCGCCGAGCGCTTCGCCGTCGGCGAGAAGGTCGATGCCCGCGTCATCCAGTTCGACAAGAAGGCCCGCAAGGTGCAGGTCTCGATCAAGGCGTTGGAAGTCGCCGAAGAGAAGGAAGCCATCGCGCAGTACGGCTCCTCCGACTCGGGTGCGACGCTTGGCGACATCCTCGGCACCGCGCTGAAGAACCGCGGCACCGACAAGTAAGCGTTCGCACGATTTGAGCGAACAATCGGGGCCCCGGCGCAAGCCGGGGCCCTTTTGTTTGTTTTGCCGCGTAGCCCGGATGGAGCGAAGCGCAATCCGGGGGTCCCTACGTCGCTGCGAGATCTTCCCGGATTACGCTTCGCTCCATCCGGGCTACGGATTTCTCTTCTCCTTCCCCCTGAAAGGGGGAAGGTCGGGATGGGGGTCAGCCGCGACTGACGCTGTATGTGGAGGGAGCAGATCCCCACCCGCTTTGCTCTCGCGAGCAAAGCGACCTCCCCTTTTCAAGGGGAGGTTGGAGCCTTGTTTTCTTCATATTGCGTCGCAATTGATGTATTTGGCTAAGCTGATAGTGACGCTGCGACTGCAAAACGCGCGGATTGCGCGCTGACCATTTCTGGAGAGATCGGATGTCGCTGGATTCAGACGTGATCGTCGATCGCCGCCGCATCAGGCGCAAACTGACGTTCTGGCGCGTCGCCGCCGCGGTCATTGCGATCGCGGCCATCGTGGGCGTGGGCGTGGTCGCCGCCGGCGGACGCGGCACCTTTTCGACATCGAACACGATCGCGCGGGTCAATATCGACGGACTGATCCGCAGCGACCAGGATCGCGTCGAGGCGCTGGAGCGGCTCGGCAAGTCGAGCTATGCGGCTGTTGTCGTGCACATCAATTCGCCCGGCGGCACCACGGCGGGCTCCGAGCAGCTTTACGACTCGCTGATGCAGCTGAAGGCGAAGAAGCCGCTTGTCGTCGTGGTCGAGGGATTGGCCGCCTCGGGCGGCTACATCACGGCGATCGCCTCCGATCATATCGTCGCCCAGCAGACCTCGCTGGTCGGCTCGATCGGCGTGCTCTTCCAGTATCCGAACGTTTCGGAATTGCTCAAGACTGTCGGCGTGAAAATGGAGGAGATCAAATCTTCTCCGCTGAAGGCGGCGCCCAACGGCTTCGAGCCGACCAGCCCGGAGGCCCGCGCCGCGATCGATGGTCTCGTCAAGGACTCCTATGCATGGTTCCGTGGATTGGTGAAGCAACGGCGCGGCATGGACGACGCCCTGCTGGAGAAGGTTGCGGACGGACGCGTCTTCACCGGCCGGCAGGCAGTCGATCTCAAGCTGGTCGATCAGCTGGGAGACGAGAAGACCGCGATCGCCTGGCTGGTTGCGGAGAAGAAGGTCAAAAGCGACCTGCCGGTGCGCAATTACAAGCTCAATCCGCGGTTCGGCGACCTGACCTTCCTGCGCACGGCGGCGTCCGTGACGCTCGATGCGTTCGGTCTTGGCGCGATCGCGCGGCGGATCGAGCAGGGTGGCGTGGCCGAGGCAGTCGACCGGTTCGGGCTTGACGGCATGCTGGCGCTGTGGAGCCCGGCTGGAACCAACTGATCGGCTGCCAAAGGCGTGCTCGTCAGGCTATTCCCGCTTTGCGGGAATCGCCGCATGCCCCAATTGGGCTATTTGTCACGTGATTTCACGACGCTCTAAATCGATTTAGCGTCTTGACAGTGCACGGCATTTTCACGGAAATGGGTTTCCGCAAGAGCCCGGATCCCACTTTCGATGATCAAATCCGAACTTGTTCAGCGTATCGCCGAGCACAACCCGCACCTCTACCAGCGGGATGTCGAGAACATTGTGAATGCGATTCTCGATGAAATCGTCGCGGCGCTGGCTCGTGGCGACCGTGTCGAACTGCGCGGTTTCGGCGCATTCTCGGTGAAGCACCGCCCGGCGCGCGCCGGCCGCAATCCACGCACCGGCGAGCATGTGCCGGTCGACCAGAAGAGCGTGCCGTTCTTCAAGACCGGCAAGGAAATGCGCGAGCGCCTCAACCGCGACGTGACCGAGGCGGGCGCCGCCAAGGTCGATGCGCCCAAGGCTGATGCTTAAGGTCGACGCCTAAGGCGCGACGTCAGGCGTTGCCGTGTTGCGGGCGATGCGCCCGCATTTGCTCCATCGCTGCGAGAGATGGTCATGCGAAAGTTCTTCACGGCAGTGGTCGTCATTCCGCTCGGACTGATCTTCATCATTTTTGCAGTCGCCAACCGTCACTGGGTGACGGTGTCGTTCGATCCCTTCAATTCGGTGACCCCCACGGTTGCGGTCACGCTGCCGCTGTTCGTCGTCATCATCGCCTCCGCGATCCTGGGCGTGATCGCGGGCGGCATCGGAACCTGGTTCAAGCAAGGGCGCTGGCGCCGCGCCGCCCGGCAGCACGAGGCCGACGCCCGTCAGGTCCGCGCCGAGCTCGCCGACCTCAGGGCCGCGGCCTCCCGGGACGACGCGCAGCGCCGTCCGGCCCCGGCCCTATCAGGTTTTTACGGGGCCGCCGGGCGAGACAAGCAGGGCGCGACGTTGTAGAACCCGCCCCGTCGGACCGGGGTTCCGGTTCCGGCCGCCCGAAAACCCGTTTTGAGACCCGTTTCGAGACCATGCCCCTGCTCGTCAAAATCTGCGGCCTGTCCACGCGCGAGACGCTCGACGTCGCGCTCGAGGGCGGTGCCGACATGGTGGGGTTCGTGTTCTTTCCGCCGTCGCCGCGTCACATCAGCCTCGAGGCCGCGCGCGAGCTCGGCAGCCGCGCCAAGGGCCGCGCCGTCAAGGTCGCGCTGACCGTCGATGCCGA
Source organism: Bradyrhizobium ferriligni (assembly GCF_056837965.1). Classification (NCBI taxonomy): domain Bacteria; kingdom Pseudomonadati; phylum Pseudomonadota; class Alphaproteobacteria; order Hyphomicrobiales; family Nitrobacteraceae; genus Bradyrhizobium; species Bradyrhizobium ferriligni. Next base: position 73,197 of record NZ_JBXEJO010000024.1, on the reverse strand, counting down.
CGATGCGACGCTTGAGAACATCGTCGAGACGCTGCGGCCGGATATCCTGCAATTGCACGGCAAGGAGACCACGGCGCGGCTGCGCGACATCAAGGCGAAGTTCGGCCTGCCGCTGATGAAGGCGCTGCCGGTCGAGACCGCAGCCGATCTCGCCCCGCTGCCGGGTTATGCCGGCGTCGCCGACCGCATCCTATTCGATGCCCGCGCGCCGAAGGATGCCACGCGGCCGGGTGGCCTCGGCGCGCCGTTCGATTGGCACGTGCTGGAAAATCTCGATCTCGCGCTGCCCTACATGGTCTCCGGCGGGCTCAATGCCGACAACGTCGCTGAAGCTGTCCGCGTCACGGGCGCCGGCGGCGTCGATGTCTCGTCGGGCGTCGAGGGCATGCCCGGCGTCAAGGATCCCGAATTGATCCGCGCCTTCATCCGCGCCGCGCGCGCAACCCAAGAACTGATGGTTCGATGAATCCAAACCTGCCCAATTCATTCCGCAGCGGCCCCGACGAGCGCGGGCATTTCGGCATTTTCGGCGGACGCTTCGTCGCGGAAACGCTGATGCCGCTGATCCTCGATCTCGAAAAAGCCTATGCCGACGCTAAGGCCGATCCGGCGTTCCAGGCCGAGATGAATGTCTATCTGAAGGACTATGTCGGCCGGCCCTCGCCGCTCTATTTCGCCGAACGTCTCACCGAGCATCTCGGCGGCGCCAAGATCTATCTGAAGCGCGAGGAGCTCAACCACACCGGTTCGCACAAGGTCAACAACGTGCTCGGCCAGATCATGGTCGCGCGCCGCATGGGCAAGAAGCGCATCATCGCCGAGACCGGCGCCGGCCAGCATGGCGTGGCGACGGCGACGCTGTGCGCGCGGTTCGGGCTCGAATGCGTGGTCTATATGGGCGCGGTCGACGTCGAGCGGCAGCAGCCGAACGTGATCCGCATGGAGATGCTGGGTGCCAAGGTCGTCCCGGTGCAGTCGGGCGCGCGCACGCTGAAGGACGCGATGAACGACGCGCTGCGCGATTGGGTCACCAACGTGCACGACACCTTCTATTGCATCGGTACGGTCGCGGGTCCGCACCCCTATCCGATGATGGTGCGCGATTTCCAGTCGATCATCGGCCACGAGACCCGCAAGCAGATGCAGGAGGCCGAGGGCCGCCTGCCGGATTCGCTGATCGCCTGCATCGGCGGCGGCTCCAATGCGATGGGCCTGTTCCATCCGTTCCTCGACGATCCCTTGATCGAGATCTTCGGCGTCGAGGCGGCCGGTCACGGACTGACGCAGCTGCATGCCGCTTCGCTCGCCGGCGGGCGTCCCGGCGTGCTGCACGGCAACCGCACCTATCTCTTGATGGACGCCGACGGCCAGATCGAGGAAGCGCATTCGATCTCGGCGGGCCTCGATTATCCCGGCATCGGCCCGGAGCACGCCTGGCTGCACGAGACCGGCCGCGTGAAGTATCTCTCGGCGACCGACGAGGAGGCGCTGGCTGCATTCCAGCTGCTGTCGCGGCTCGAGGGCATCATCCCCGCGCTGGAATCGGCGCACGCCATCGCGAAGCTGTCCGAACTCGCACCGCAGCGGCCCAGGGATCACCTGATGGTGGTCAACCTCTCGGGTCGCGGCGACAAGGACGTGCCGCAGGTCGGCGACATCTTGAAGGCGAGGAAGAAGTGACCACCCGTATCGACGCACGTTTCGCCGAGCTGAAGCAGCAGGGCCGCTCCGCTTTCGTCACCTTCGTGATGGCCGGCGATCCCGACGCCAAGACCTCGCTCGACATCCTCAAGGCGTTGCCGAAGGCCGGCGCCGACGTCATCGAGATCGGCATGCCCTTCACCGACCCGATGGCCGACGGCCCGTCGATCCAGGCCGCCGGTCTGCGCGCGCTCAAGGGTGGCATGACGCTGTGCAAGACGCTGGCGATGGTCCGCGACTTCCGCAAGGAGGACAACGTCACGCCGATCGTGCTGATGGGCTACTACAATCCGATCTACATCTACGGCGTCGACAGCTTCCTGGCCGATGCCAAGGCCGCCGGCGTCGACGGCCTGATCATCGTCGACCTGCCGCCGGAAGAAGATACCGAGCTCTGCATCCCCGCGATGAAGGCCGGGCTGAACTTCATCCGGCTGGCGACGCCGACCACCGACGACAAGCGGCTGCCGGCGGTGCTCGCGAACACTTCGGGCTTTGTCTATTACGTCTCGATCACCGGCATCACCGGCGCTGCGACGGCCGATTCGAAGGTGGTCGCGGAAGCCGTGGCCCGCATCAAGCGGCACACCAAGCTGCCGGTCTGCGTCGGCTTCGGCATCCGCACTCCGGAGACGGCGCGCGCGATCGCCGAGAACGCCAACGGCGCGGTGGTCGGCACCGCAATCGTCGATGTGGTGCGTGCCAATCTCGATGCCGAGGGCCGCGCGACGCCGAAGACCGTGAGCGCGGTGGCGGACCTGGTGTCGGCGCTGGCGCAGGGGGTCCGGGGCGCCAAACAGGCCGCTGAATAAGCCACATTTTGCGGCAACAAGGCCGCCGATGGCGGCTTGCCGGGCTCGCCCGGCCCGCCATATATCCAGCTGGTGCGGAACCGATCCGCATTTCGGAGCGAACCATGAATTGGCTCACCAACGTCGTCCGGCCGAAGATCCGCAACATCCTGCGGCGCGAGACGCCGGAAAACCTCTGGATCAAGTGCCCGGATTCCGGGCAGCTCGTGTTCTACAAGGACGTCGAGGCCAACCAGTTCGTCATCCCCGGCTCGAACTACCACATGCGCATGGGCGCGGTGGCGCGGCTGAAGTCGATCTTCGACAACGAGACCTGGTTCGATGTCGCGCTGCCCGAGGTGACGGCCGATCCGCTGAAATTCCGCGACGAGCGCAAATATGTCGACCGCATCAAGGACGCCCGCACCAAGACCGGGCTGAACGACGCGATCAAGGTCGGCTACGGCAAGCTCGAGGGCGCCGGCGTCGTGGTCGCGGTGCAGGATTTCGATTTCATGGGCGGCTCGCTCGGCATGGCCGCCGGTGAAGCGATGGTGCGCGGGCTCGAGCTCGCGGTCGAGAAGAAGTCGCCGTTCATCGTGTTCGCCGCATCCGGCGGCGCGCGGATGCAGGAAGGCATTCTGTCGCTGATGCAGATGCCGCGCACCACCGTCGGCGTGCAGATGCTGCGCGAGGCGCGCCAGCCCTACATCGTGGTGCTGACCAATCCGACCACCGGCGGTGTCACCGCGTCCTATGCGATGCTCGGCGACATCCAGATCGCCGAGCCCGGCGCGTTGATCGGCTTTGCCGGCGCGCGCGTGATCGAGCAGACCATCCGCGAAAAGCTGCCGGACGGCTTTCAGCGCGCCGAATATCTGCGCGAGCACGGCATGGTCGACATGGTGGTGCACCGCCACGAGATGAAGGCCACGCTGGCGCGGCTGTGCCGCCTGCTGACCAAGGCGCCGCCGCTCGAATCCGCATCGAAGCCCAAGGCCGCAGTCACCGAGCCGGCCCAGATCGTCACGGCACCGGAGACGGTGCCGGCTGCGCCGCACGCGTGACCGCAAGCGCCGCCTCACCGCAAGCCTCGTTCGAGGCGTTGATCGCGCGGATATCGGCGCTGCATCCCACGCGCATCGATCTCAGCCTCGATCGCATGCGCGGCCTGATGGAGCGGCTCGATCATCCCGAGCGCAAGCTGCCGCCGGTGATCCATGTCGCCGGCACCAACGGCAAGGGCTCGACCATCGCCTATCTGCGCGCGATCCTGGAGGCGTCGGGCCTGCGCGTGCACGTCTTCACCTCGCCCTATCTGGTGCGGATCAACGAATGCTACCGGCTGGGCGCCACAGGCGGCGGCAAGCTCGTCGGTGACGACGAGCTGCGCGAGACGTTCGAGCACTGCGAGCGCGTCAACGCCGATAGTCCCATCACCATCTTCGAGATGGAAACGGCGGTGGCGTTCTGTCTGTTCGCCAGGCATCCTGCCGATGTCGCATTGCTCGAGGTCGGGCTTGGCGGCCGGCTCGATTCGACCAATGTGGTCGAGACGCCGCTCGCCTCGGTGATCTCGCCGGTGAGCATGGACCACATGGAATTCCTCGGCGACAATCTGACGGCGATCGCCGGCGAGAAGGCCGCGATCATCAAGCGCAAGGTGCCGGTGATCTCGGCCGAGCAGGCGCCGGATGCCATGGCCGTGATTGAGGCGCAGGCGAACCGCATGCGCGCGCCGCTGCATGCGGCCGGCCAGCAATGGCATGTCGGCGTCGAGCGCGGCCGGCTGGTGTATCAGGACGAGCGCGGCTTGCTCGATCTCGCCGCGCCGAAACTGTTCGGCCGGCACCAGTTCGACAATGCGGGCCTCGCGATCGCGACGCTGCGCGCGATCGATAAGTTCAAACTCAACATCGCGGCCTTTGAAGCCGGCATCGTCAATGCGGAATGGCCGGCGCGAATGCAGCGGCTGGTTTCCGGCGCGCTGGTCGGCCAGGGGCCGCAGGGCTCCGAGGTCTGGCTCGACGGCGGGCACAATGCCGAGGGCGGCCGCGTTGCGGCCGCGGCGCTCGGCGATCTCGAGGAGCGCGTGTCGCGGCCGCTGGTCGTGATCACAGGGATGATGGCCAACAAGGACGCCAACGCGTTTCTCGCCAATTTCGCCGGACTGACCCGCCACATCATCGCGGTCCCGGTGCCCGGCCGCGACAATGGCATGGCGCCGGACAGACTGGCTGACGCCGCGCGGGCGCTCGGCATGCGGGTCGAGATCGCTGATGGCGTCGCCGCCGCGCTGCAACGGCTTGCCATGCTGGCCTATGAGGTGCCGCCGCGCATCCTGATCACGGGCTCGCTGTATCTCGCCGGCCCGGTGCTTGCGGCCAACGGCACGCCTCCTGCATGATGTCGGTATCGTAGCCCGGATGGAGCGAAGCGAAATCCGGAGCGGCTCGATCCGCGGGCACAGGGCCCCGGATTGCGCTTCGCTCCATCCGGGCTACGGGACGTCGCGCTTGAGGACAGGACAACGTCATGCGCTTTGCTGCGATCGCTGACATCCACGGCAACCATCTCGCGCTCGAAGCCGTGCTGTCGGACATCCGCGCGCAGGGAATTCGGGACATCGTCGACCTCGGCGACATGGTGAGCGGGCCGCTCGACGCCCGGCCCACGATCGATATGCTGATGGCGCTCGATGCGGTCCATCTGCTCGGCAATCACGACCGCTATCTGATCGACCGGCCGCACGAGAAAATGGGCTCCTGGGAGCGGCTGACCTATACCCAGCTCGAGCCGCGGCATCTCGACTGGCTGCGCACGCTGCCGGCGAATTCGGTCTATCGCGACGAGGTTTTCCTCTGTCATGCAACGCCCCAGGATGACGAGACCTACTGGCTCGAGACGGTATTGCCGGGCGGCGAAGTCTGCATGTCCTCGCTGGAAGCGATCGAGACGAGGGCCGCCGGCGTGGGGCAGCCGCTGATCCTCTGCGCACACACGCATACTGCGCGCGCCGTGCGACTTCGAGACGGCCGGCTGATCGTCAATCCCGGCAGCGTCGGCTCGCCCGGCTATCGCGTCGGCAAGCCGCATCCGCATGTCGTGGAGGCCGGTTCGCCCGATGCGCGCTATGCGATCCTCGAGCAGGTCGATGGTGGCTGGGACGTAACCTTCCGCCACATCCCCTACGACCACGCGGCAATGGCGGCGCTGGCGCGGCAGCACGGCCAGGCCGAACTCGCCTCGGCACTGGCGACGGGATGGATCCGGTAGCTCCAACCTCCCCTTGAAAAGGGGAGGTCGCTTTGCTCGCCAGAGCAAAGCGGGAGGGGATCTGCTCTCTCCACATGCAGCGTCGCCTGCGGCTGACCCCCATCCCGACCTTCCCCCTTTCAGGGGGAAGGGGAAGGCGACTTCAGGCGCTCCATCCGGGCTACCCGTGGGACTCGCTGCTAATGGATGTGCGCCTCATCCGAGACGCCGACATGCTCGCGATAGACCATCTCCCAGCCCTTCCAGCCGGTGAACAGCAGGATCAGGACCACGATGAGCGATAGCGCCAGACCAGTCGGCACGATGGCGGATGCGCCGTGCTCGAAGCGCGAATACCAGTTGTACAGCGCGATCAGCACCGCGATGACGTTGCCGCCAGCGTGCTGCCACGCATCGGAAAGGTTGCGGACCTGATCGTCTCCGAGGAGATCGATCACGCCGGCGATGGCGGCGAGCGCGGCCATGATCAAGCCGATGCCGAGCAGCCAGAGCGAGGCGCTGGCCCAGAAGTCAGTGCCCGTCTTCCAGAATGCGAGGTCGGCAACGAAGGTCAAAACAAAGCATACGACCGGAAACGGAATGAGCATCGGATGGATAGGATGTCCCGCGACCTGCGCGGTTGATCTGGGGTTCGACATGGGTCCCTCCCGAGGGCCATTTGACACCAGAACGTGGGCCACCCGCTCGGGTTCCTAAGCGTTGCCGCGCAACCGCAGGGATCGGGGTGCAAAACAAAACGGCCGGCTCATCGCCGGCCGTTTGCACAAATCAGCTAATTCGAAACGGATCAGACCGCGGCGGTGATCCACTGCTGCAGCTTGGCCTTCGGAGCGGCGCCGACCTGACGGGACGCCATCTCGCCGCCCTTGAAGATCATCAGGGTCGGGATCGACATCACGCCATACTTCGACGCGGTCTTCGGGCTCTCGTCGACATTGAGCTTGACGATCTTGACCTTGTCGCCCATCGCGCCGGAAATCTCATCGAGAGCGGGCGCGATCATGCGGCAGGGGCCGCACCACTCGGCCCAGAAGTCGACGACCACCGGCCCGGTCGCCTTGAGCACTTCGGCTTCGAAATCGGCGTCAGAAACCTTGCCAACGGCCATGTGAGTACCTCGTTCGGTTGAGACAAAGGGCGCGGTTGAGAATCGCGCCCGGGAGCATGGGTCAAACCTATGAACGCCCCCTTGCCGGGTCAAGGTTACTCACGCCAACATGAACTTATGCCAGGGCGGCGTCCAGCGCGGAGGCGGAAATCTCCATGATTTCAGTCGTTTCGGTCCAGAGCAGGGCGGCGTGGATGATCCTCTGGGGATAAAGCTTTGCCAGCACCGCACGGTACAGCGCGAGCTGCCGGATATAACCCTTGGGGGCCTCGGCGGCGGTCTTGGGCGGGGCGTGGTTGGTCTTGAAATCGACGATCAGGACCTCGTTCGGCGTCACCATCAGCCGGTCGATCTGGCCGGAGACCAGCGCCTTTGGCCGGCCCGGCCGCTCCAGCCGGCCCACGATCGAAACCTCGGCACGGCTGCCGGGGGCAAACACCGGCGCGAAGCGCAGATCGACGGTCAGGGCGACCACTTGCCGAGCCAGCGCCGCGCGCTCTTCCTCGCTCCAGCCATCGGCATTGCGCGCAAGATAGCCGAGCGCCGCGCCGAGCCGTCGTTCGACAGCGACATCGGGCAGCGATTGCAGCAGGCGATGCACCAGCGTGCCGCGTTGCAGGGCGCGGGCGCGCAGCAGCACCGATTCGCCGGTTCGGATCGGATGGCTGTCGTCATCAGTCGGATCGGACGGACGCAGCATGCTCGCCGCTGATGCTTCCGGTGCGGCCGCAGCACGCAGCCAGGACGGCAGCTCGATCGGCGCCGTCGCCGCTGACGTAGCAGCGCCGGTGAGATCGGCGACGTCATCCGGCCGCGAATAGCGCATCACCTTGCCGCCTGGCGTCTCCAGCTCCTCGAGCTTGAGCCCGGAACCGGCGAGCCCCTTGGTGATCAGATCGTACCAGGACGATTTCCGCACCGTGTTCATGTTGCCCGGCATGCAGCCGCCGACGATCAGCCGGTCGGCGGCACGGGTCATCGCGACGTAGAGCAGGCGGCGATACTCGTCCTCGGTGTCGCCGAGCATCGCCTTGCGCGCCTCCGCGACGCCGGGCGGATCCTCGGCCTTCTTGCCGGCCCACACCACGACGCCCGGCGCGTTCGGTGCGGCATTGCCCTGCGGCAGATGGATCAGCCGCAGCCGCTGCGTGTCCGACGGCGAGGTCGTGGTGTCGACCAGGAACACGACCGATGCCTCGAGGCCCTTGGCGCCGTGCACGGTCATGACGCGGACCTCGTCGCGCGAAATCTCCATGTCGCGCTTCACCTCGGTGTCGGCGGCGCGCAGCCAGGCGACGAAGCCCTGCAGCGAAGCCGGCGCCTTGCGCTCATAGCTCAGCGCGAGCTCGAGGAATTCGTCGAGCGCGTCGTTGGCCTCGTGGCCGAGCCGGCGCAGGATGCGCGCCCGTCCGCCGTCGCCGCCGAGCAGCCAGGCGTAGAACGCGAACGGCGTCTCCTGGGTGAAGCGGCGCTCGCATTGTTCGAGACGGCGGAGCGCGGCCGAAAAGCGCTCATCGGTCGGCGCCGGCGTGGCCAGTGCCTCGCGCAGCGAGCCGCGACGCTGATACGCCAGCTTGAACAAATCGTCGTCGTCGAGGCCGAACAACGGGCTCTTCAGCGCCACCGCAAGCGCGAGATCGTCCTGCGGCAGCAACAGCGCATCGGCGAGGTTCATCAGGTCGATGATCGCGATGTGCTCGGTCAGCTTCAGCCGGTCGGCGCCGGCGACCGGGATACCGGCGTGCTTCAGCGCCTGGATCACCGCGTCGAAGGCGTTGCCGCGCCGCCGCACCAGGATCAGCATGTCGCCATAGCTGAGCGGCCGCCGTCCGCCGGCGCTGCCGGTCATGGTGCCGCTGGCAACGAGGCGCTTGATCTCGGCCTGGATGCGCCTTGCCAGCTTCACCTCGGGGCTGGTCACCGACACGCCGTCGAACGGCGCGCGCCAGCCTTCGATGTCCTGGCGGTCGTCGGCAACCGCGAGATCCCAGAGCTCGATCAGGCTGGGGCCGGCGTCGGTCATCGCGTTGTGGATCGGGTAGCCGTTCTCGACCGCATGGATGCTGCGGAAGATCTCCTGCTCGCGGAACACATGGTCGACCGAATGCAGGATCACCGGCCCCGAGCGGAACGAATAGGTGAACGACACCGGGTCGAATTTCAGCCCGGCTTCCTCGAACCGCCGCTTCAACTCGCGCCGGCGCAGGTCGAATTCGCGCGGCGCTGCGCCCTGGAACGAGAAGATCGACTGCTTCTCGTCGCCGACCGCGAACACCGTGCGCACCAGGCCGTCGCGCGCGCCGGCGCCGGAGGTGAATTCCGAGATGATGTGGGCGACGATATCCCATTGCCGCGGGCTGGTGTCCTGGGCTTCGTCGATCAGCACGTGATCGACGCCGCGGTCGAGCTTGTAATGCACCCAGCCGGAGGAGACGCGGTCGAGCATCGCCAGCGTCTTGTCGATCAAATCGTCGTAGTCGAGCAGCCCGCGCTCCAGCTTCTCGCGCCGGTAGTGCGCGGCGGCCGCGGTCGCGATGTGGATCAGCGCCTCGGTGCGGTCGCGCGCGACCACGGCGCGGCGGCGCTCGATCAAGGGACCGAGACGGTCGACCTCCGCCTCGAACCTGTGGCCTGCGACAGCATTCTTCTTGATGAAATTGTTGGTGACCACAGATGCGCGCGGCGCGCGGTCGTCGGTGAGAAAGACGCCGAGATATTCCTCGACCTGGGCTGCACCGGTAAAGGTCAGCGCGCTCCGCAGCCGCTCGGCCTGCTTCTGATCCGCCTTGCTGCTGGTATCGAGAAGCGTGGCCATCTCCTTCCAGCTCGACCGCGGCAGGTTCGGCCCGTCGACGATCTCGCGCTCGACATCCTCGATGCGATCATCGGAGGAGACGCCGAGCGCGGCCGACATCTGCGCGGCGGCGGCCGCGGCGTTGCCGGCGGCATCGGTCCAGGCCATGAAATGGTCGCGGCTCAGACAAGCCTCGCGGACCACCTCCTTGAAAGTGACGTCGGCGGCATTTGCCATCGCCGTCCGCAGCGCGTGGCCGATGGGACTGTCGGGAATCCGCGACGCCTCGAGGAACACCGCGAGATTGGCGCGCTCCATCATCTCGTTCTGGTCGCGGTCATCCAGCACGGCAAAGCGCGCCGGCACGTTGGCCTCGAACGGAAACTGCTGCAGCAGGCGGGTGCACAGCGCGTGGATGGTCTGCACCTTCAAGCCGCCGGGCGTCTCCAGCGCGCAGGCAAACAGTTTGCGAGCTTCCTTGCGGAGCTTCGAATCTGGATGCGCGATGCCGGCCTCGCGGATCGCAGCATCGAGCCCGGCGTCGTCGAGCGTCACCCAATGGCCGAGCGTCGTGAAGACGCGCTCGGCCATGTTCGCCGCAGCCGCCTTGGTGAAGGTGATGCAGAGGATCTTTTCCGGCGGCACGCCTGACAGCAGCAGGCGGATCACGCGCTGCACCAGCACATGGGTCTTGCCCGAGCCGGCGTTGGCCGACACGAAGGTCGACGCCTTCGGATCGGACGCGCGCGCCTGCGCGTCGCGCACGGCGGGCGGGATGGGCCTGATAGCCTTCACCATTCCTCGATCCCCAGGCCGCCGGCGGCGGACCATTCCTTGATGCGCGCGAGGTCGTCATAGGCGCCGTAGCGGTTGGCCCACATCGAGAGGTTCAGCGAGGTGTAGGCCTGCTGCTCGTCGTCGAAGGCGCGGATCAGGGCCTCCAGCTTGCGCCGCGCGCTGTCGGCGGCCTCATCGGGCGGCTGCGGCGTGTCGTTGGTCTTGATCTTCAGCTCCAGCGAACGCTGCTCGCCCGGCGGATTGTTGCCGCTCAGCCTGACGTAGACGAGGTCGCCGACCGAGGAGTCCGCCGAGATGTCAGCGAAGCCGCCCTCGCGCAGGATCGCGGCTTCCAGGGTGAGCTGCGGCGACAGGCCCATGCGTACCTGCTTGCCGGTCGGCGGCTGGCCGGTCTTGTAGTCGAGGATCGCAAAGCTGCCGTCGTCGCGCCGCTCGATCCGGTCGGCACGCGCCGAGAGGGTGAAGGTCCTGGCGTCGTCGAGCGGGATACCGATCTCGCCGCGGATTTCGGCCTTGATCGCAGCAATATTGCCGCGCCGGGCCTGCTCCCATTCGGCAAACCACGCGGCGATGCGCTGGAAGCGCGGCCACCACAGCGCCCGCGCCTCGGGCCGCTCCATCAGCGGCGCGAAATATTTGGCTCCGATCTCGCGCAGCGTGCGCAGGGTGTCGGTAGGCAGCGCGTCGGCATAGACCTGCGTGAACTCGCCGAGCGCCTCGTGGATCGCCGAGCCGCGATCCGCCGCCGACAGCGGCATGTCGACGGGGTCGAGCGGATCGAGCCGCAGGATGTAGCGCGCATAGATCGTGTAGGGATCGCGCAGCCAGTCCTCGATCGCGGTGACGGACATTTTCAACGGCCGTGCCTCGCGCGGCGGCCGCGGCTCCGGCTGCGGGATCGGCTCGACCTTGTCGGGCCGGTCGAGCTCGGCGGCATATTGCACGTAGGTTTCGCCGGCCGATGTCGCGGCCTTCCAGCGCGCTTCGCCGGCAACCGCTTCGAGCCGATGCAGGAAGCGCGAGGCGACCGCCGGCGCGCCGCCGACCTTTGCGGCGTGGGTGAGGATCACCTCGTCATGGCCGAGCAGCTGCGCAAAGTCGTGCGCGGACAAGCCGATGCGCCGCTCGGGAAGATCGAGCCCGAGCTCATGCCGCATCGGCCGGCTCAGCCAGGGATCGATCCGCGGCGCCGGCGGCCAGACGCCCTCGACCAGACCGCCGAGGATGACGCGATCGGATTCGGTGAGACGTGCTTCGAGCTGGCCGAAGATGTTGAGCTGCGCGCGCGCCGATTCCGGCCGCCGCACCATGCGGTCGGTGAAGGCGGTCTGGAACACCTCGGGATAATCGGCGAGCGGCGTCATCAGCCCACTCGGCTGCTGCTTGGCGAGCAGCTCGTCGAACGCGGACGCCAGCGACGCACCGGCGCGCTCCTCGAACACGACAGCAACGCCGTTCCGGTCGCCGGACAGCGCGATCAGCGCCTCGCGGTGGCGCGCGGCGAGCTCGGCGAAGTCGTAGGGCTTTGACGACGCCATGCCTTCGAGCGGCGCCAGCGCCGCCTGCAATCTGGCGATCAGGCCCTCGGCCTGGTTGAGCTCGTTGTCGCGCAGCCGGGCGCGCGGCTCCATGGCGTGCAGCGACGAGGTCTCGCCGCCGTGCAGCTTGACCAGCTCGGCGCGGAAACGCGCGAAGTCGCGGGCGAGGCCGCCGGTCCCGGCTTGCGGCCGCGTGCCGCGCAGCCGCGCGATCTCCAACACCTCGATCGCACGCCGCAGCGCGCCATGCGAACCGCCGAGCCGGAACAGCGGATGCTTGAGCAGCGCGAGCAATATCGCTGGCTCCAGCCCCTTGGCTGCAGCCTCCGCGGTCAGGCGGGCGAACACGCCGGCCGGCGTTTCCATCAGCGCATCGCCGCCGGAATCGTCGAACTCCAGCTTCCAGCGCGTCAGCGAGGCCATCACGCGGCGCGCCAATGCGCGATCCGGCGTCACCAGCGCGGCCGATTTGCCGAGATGCCGCGCCTCGCGCATCGCGACCGCGATCGCCAGCGCCTCCATTTCCGGATTGGGCGCCTCGACCACGGTGAGGTTTGTCATCCCGGCGGAAATCCGCGCCACGATCTCCGGCCGTTCCAGCCGGTCATGCCACTGCGCTGTCGCGGTCGAGGGACGCATCGTCTCCGACACCAGCACCTCGCGGCCGAGCGGCGCGGGCTCGGCAAGGCTCTCGACATCGCGGCGCTTGATGCCGAAGCGGTCGAGCAGACCGTGCATCGCGAATTGCGGATGGTTCGACGAGGGCGGCGTGGTGAACCTGCCGTCATCGCCGCGCTCGCCGCCGATCGTGTCCCAGGAGTCCTCGTCGAGATCGGTGTCGAGTCCGGGCAGCACCACGGCGCCGTTCGGCAGCTTCGCCACCGCGTGCAGGAATTTCGCCGTCGCCGGCATCGAGCCGGTCGAACCGGCGGCGATCACAGGGCCCGCGTGATGCGCGGTCAGCCGCGCCGCTTCCGCCTCGATCAGGAGATCGCGGCGCGCCGCGGGCTCGATCCGGCCGATCTCCTTGAGGTAGTTCGGCCAGGCGTCGCGCGCGATGCGCAGAAAGTCGAGCGAATGCTGCCAATATTTGTCGAGCTGGTCCGGCACCAGGCGGTCGAGCGCGCGCCAGTCGACGCCGCGCGTCACCATGTCGTCCATCAGCCGCGCCAGATCGCCTGCGAGTTGCAAGGTCGAAGCCGGGCCGCCGACCACCAGCGGCGCCGACACCGGCGTCTTCGCCCAGGCCGCGACCAGATGCGCCAGCGTCAGCCGGCGCTCGAGCTCGCCGAGCCTTGGCGGAATCTCCAGCGGGGCGGCGCCGCCGACGTCCTCGCTTTGGTCGGCGAAGGCAAGTTCGTCCTCATCGATGTCGCCAAGCGCGACGATGCGCGGCAGCACGGCTGCGTCGGACTCGAGCACATCGAGGAAGATTTCCCGCGCCAGCCGTCCGGCACGGCGGGTCGGCAGATACAGCGTGGCGTTGGCGAGCCTTGCCGGATCGCTCTGCGCCTCGAATCCCGCGACCAGCCGGCCATCGACCAGCGCCGAGATGACGGTCCGCAGGAACGGCGCAGAAACGGGAACACTGAAGACGCGCATGGGCTGCCTGATTCGAATCCGGCGCCAATATAGGGAGCGGCGGCCGTCGTTAGCCACCCCTCCCGATCAACGTCAGGGCTATCGCATATGAGCTCGGTCGCTCCACAAACTCGTCATGCCCGGGTTTGTCCCGGGCATCCACGTCTTTGTTTCCAGGTGAAGAAAGACGTGGATGGCCGGGACAAGCCCGGCCATGACGGTGCGGACAAATCCATTTCCTCCCATATGCGATAGCCCTGCGGTCAACGTCACCGCTCAATATCGCAATCGGCCGGCGCAGCGATCGGCGGCATCCAGGAACCAGCGCAACGCCGGATCCCGGGCGGCGCGGCTTGTATGGATCAGGTCGATCGCGAAGGCGGGGATGTCGATCGGCGGTGCGACGACGGCAATGTCGGCCAGATGCGTGAAGCGCCGGGCGACGCGCTCGGCCATCGTGGCGATCAGATCGGTGCCGGCCACGGCGAACGGAACGGCCACCACATGCGCAAGCGTCACCGCTACCCGTCGCTTCAGTCCATGGCGTGCCAGCAGCGCGTCGATCACGCTCGGCAGGCCGTCGCCGCCGGCCGCCGAGAACAGCGCGTGCGGCAGGGTCGCGTAATCCTTCAGACTGAGACGCTCCGATCGGTTCGCGCGTGCATCGCGGACGCAGACAAAGCGTTCCTCGAACAGCCGGTGCCGGACACAGCGCGGCGACTCCGGCAGGTGCCCGCCGATCAGCGCATCAAGTTCGCCGCGCTCCAGCTTCGCCAGCGCCACCGTCGCATCGGTAAGCGGGCGCACGGCAAGGTCAATGCCGGGCGCTTCGATGCGCAGCAGCCGGGTCAGTTCCGGCACCACAACGAGATCGCCGTAGTCGGTCGCGGCGATGGTGATGCGCCGTCGCGCGATGGCCGGATCGAAGCCCTGATCGGGCACCAGCGCGCTCCGGATCTGCCGCAGCGCTTCGCCGATCGGCCCGGCCAGTGCCAGCGCCTTTTCGGTCGGCTGCATGCCCGCGCCGGCACGCAGGAACAGTTCGTCGGCAAACAGCGCACGCAGCCGCCGCAACGCGCTGCTCATGGACGGCTGGGCGAGCCCGATGCGCTCGGCCGCCCGGGTGACGGGGCGCTCCTCCATCAGCGCCTCGAAGGCGACCAGCAGGTTGAGATCGATGGCAGCTAAATTCATCGTAACAATAGTGCCTATAATAATAATCGATTTCAACAATGACTTGCCCCGGCCTATGCTCGTTGGCCGGACATGACGACGGGACCCACGAATTTGGCGAGATTTGCGAGGCTGGTGCCGCGCGGGCCGACCCTGCTGATCATCGGCGTGCTGGCAGGATTGGCTTTCCCTGCCTTGGCGGACAGCGCGCGCCCGCTGATGGCGGCGGCGATCTTCGTTCTGGTGCTCGGCACCTTCCTCCAGGTCGACGGGACCGCGTTCCGGCGCGCATTGCGCCGGCCGCTGGTCTGGCTGCTGTTGCCGGCGCTCGCCATGCTGGCGAGCCCGCTTGCCGTCGGCTTCGCGGCGCGCGGCGCCGGCTTTCGACCCGAGCTGATCGTCGCATTGGTGCTGTCGGTGTGTGCGCCGCCGTCGAGCGGCACGGCGGCCGTCGCGCGCATGCTCGGCTTCGACGCGACCATTCCGCTTGCGGTGACGCTGCTGTCGATGGCGCTGGCGCCGGTCACCGTGCCGCTGATCGCCGCGGGATTTGCCGATCTGGCGCTCGATCCGCTGGCGCTTGCGGCCCGGCTGGCGCTGCTGGTCGGCGCCGCCGGCGCGCTGGCGTTGCTGCTGCGCCGTCAGGCCGCTGCACGATTGGCGCAGCACGCGCGCATCATCGACGCACTCGTGCTCGCCTCGCTGCTGCTGTTCGCGATCGCCACCATGGCCGGGGTGCGCACCCAGATCGAAGCGCAACCGGCCGCGGCGTTCACCTGCGTCGGCCTTGCCTTCGCCTGCAATCTTGCCCTGCAATTGTGCGGCGCGCTGCTCACGCCGGGCAATCTGGCTGCGCGGCTGACCAGCGGCCTCATTCTCGGCAACCGCAATGTCGGACTGGTCTGGTCGGCGATGGGCGCTGCGGTGTCGCCGATGACGGCGTTGTTCTTCGCCGCCACGCAGTTTCCGATCTATATGACGCCGCGGCTGATCGAGATGCTCGTTCGCCGCGAGCGCAAGGAGAATGCCTCACCATGAGCGCGACGATCCTGACCGAAGAGCTCGCCGTCCGCTTCGCGCGCATCGCGCTTGGCCACGTTACGCGCGAATATCCGAACAAGCCGGATCACGTGCTGGCGGGGCCGCAGGACGCGCGCACGCCGCGCGAGCTGCATCCGGTGTTCTTCGGCAGCTACGACTGGCACTCCTGCGTCCACAGCTACTGGATGCTTGCCCGGCTGCTGCGCCGCTATCCCTCATCCGGGGCGGCGGACGATATCCGCGCGCTGTTCGACGCGCAGTTCGTTGCGGAAAAGGTAGCGGCGGAATGCAGCTATCTCGCCGCCCCGACCGCGCGTGGCTTCAAGCGGCCTTACGGCTGGGGCTGGCTGTTGAAGCTCGCAGCGGAACTCTCGCTCCTCGAGAACGCCAACTGGCACGAGCGGATCGCGCCGCTGGCCGGGATCTTCGCGCAGCGCTACCGCGATTTCCTGCCGCTCGCCACCTATCCGGTGCGGGTCGGCACCCATTTCAACACAGCGTTCGGGCTGCGCATGGCAGCCGACTACGCCGCCGTGACACAGGACGATGCGTTCGGCGCGCTGTTGCGCGACACGGCGCTGCGCTGGTACGGCGCCGATCAGAACTGCCCCGCCTGGGGTGAGCCGAGCGGCGACGACTTCCAGTCGTCCGCGCTCATCGAAGCGCAGTGCATGCGCCGGCTGCTGGCGCCGGGTGACTTCCTGTCCTGGTTCGACCGCTTCCTGCCGCGGCTCGAACTGCGCGAACCGGCAACCCTGTTCCGACCCGCAACGGTCACCGATCGCACGGACGGCAAGCTGGCGCATCTCGACGGGCTCAATCTCAGCCGCGCATGGTGCTGGCGGGCGCTGGCCGGCGCATTGCCGGCGGCCGATGCCCGTCGTCCGATCCTGCAGGATGCCGCGCGACGCCATCTCGACGCCGGCTTGCCGCATATCGCGAGCGATTATATGGGCGAACACTGGCTTGCGAGCTTCGCGGTGCTCGCGATCGACGCCGAGGGCTGACGACGGGCGCCGCCTAAGCGACGCTCTCCAGGTACGCTTCTTCCGCAGCCTGGATCGCGTCGGGCGTCCCGACATGCATCCAGACGCCGTCGAGGCGCAGGCCGAACAGCCGCTCCTGCTCGTTGGCGCGGTCGAAGATCTTGGTCAGCGAGAACTCGCCGGCCGGCGCGTCGGCGAACAGCGCAGGCGACATGATCGCGGCGCCGGCATAGACGAACGGCACCACCTGATGCTCGCGCCGCTTGCGCAAGGCGCCATCCGGCAACATCGAATAGTCGCCGCGCCCGCCATAGCCGATGCTGGAGGCGGTCGGCGCCATCAGCAGCAGGATATCCATCCGCGCGGGATCGAAGGTCTCCGCGAGCCGCGCCAGATTGGAGCGCACGCCGTCGATCCACATCGTGTCCGCGTTCAGATGATAGAACGGCGTATCGCCGAGCAGCGGCAGCGCCTTCACCACCGCGCCGCCGGTGCCGAGCACCTGGTCGCGCTCGTCGGAGATGATCACGCGCGGACGGCTGCGGGGCTTGACGTGCTCGATGATCTGGTCGGGCAAATAATGCACGTTGACGACGGCTTCGCTGACGCCGGCGCCGGCGAGCTTGTCGAGCACATGGTCGAGCAGCGGCTGGCCGGCGACGCTGACCAGCGGCTTCGGCATCGTGTTGGTCAGGGGGCGCATGCGCACGCCGAGGCCCGCAGCGAGCACCATGGCCTTATGGGGTGTGACGGGCATCTTCCGGATATTCTCGGTCATCATCTCTCATGCGCCGATCATATCACGGCGATTCGGCAAGCACATCAATCAGACGCCATAGTCATCGGACATGACGGCCGTAAGACGGCAATGACGACCCTGGCCTAGACGTCGGCAGCTTGCGTGCCGCGTTTGGCAGTTTTCTTCTTCTTGTCGCCTTGTTTGAGAAAGTTGACGCCGATCTGGTCGCCATTGACCCATGCCAGCTCGCAGCGGCGATAGGCCAATCCTGTGGACGACAGCAGCAGAAAGAACTCCTTCAGGTTCAGGCCCTCGACCGAGCCGTCGACGGAGAGCTTGGCGCCCGTCTCCGACACGTCTTCCATGGTGCAGTCGCGCCGCCAGGTGCCGTCGATGCCCATCATGTGCGCCGCTATGCCGCGCTCAAACGTGACACGATCGCCCTTGCGTCGTTCCGTCCCCATCGTGTGGTCCCGCTCCAGATCCGGCCGCGCCATGGATCAGGTGCGGGCTCCGCAACCTTAGGGGAGGCGAGGCTAATAACCCGTAAACTACGGTACTGGAGGAGGGAAGTTGGCCGTGTACCAGATGCGGAAGCTGGTCAGCGCCGGATGCGCCAGCGACCGCTCGAGATAGGTCCAGATCCGCGGCTGGTGCTTGAGATATTGCGGCTTGCCGTCGCGGCGGTTGAGCCGCGCAAAGGTGCCGAGCAGGCGGGTATTGCGCTGCGCCGACATGATCGCATAGAGCTCGGCGAAGCCGGCCGGATCGAAGCTCTCATCGGTGGCGCGCCGCGCCTTGATGTAGCGGGTCAAGAGCGACAGCTCGAGCTGCTCCGGCACATCGATCCGCGCATCCTGCAGCAGCGACACCACGTCATAGGCCGCGGGGCCGAGCAGCGCGTCCTGGAAGTCGATGACGCCGACGCGTAGGATACCGGTGCGTTCGGCAAGCCAGATGATGTTCGGCGAATGGAAGTCGCGGATCACCCAGGTCCGCGGCGCGGCTGCGGGCTTCTCCAGCAGGCCGCGCCACATCCCGAGAAATTCGGCGCGAAGCTCCTCGCTCGGCTGCACGCCGCGGTCGGGCAAGTACCATTCCAGCATCAGCCCGATCTCGATCAGCCAGGCGTCGATGTCGAACACCGGGACGTCGTAGCTCTCGTCTGATGTCAGCGGCAATTGCTCCGGCAGCACTTCACGATGCAGCGCCGCCAGCATGTCGACGGCGGCCTCGTAACGCTCGGCGATCGGCTGCGGCGGATCGCCATCGATGATGCCTTCGGCGCCGAAATCCTCGGTGATGAGGAAGCCGGATCCGAGGTCGGTGTGACGGATCGCGGGCGCGGAAAAGCCATGCTTGCGCAGGCCGTTTCCGATCGCGACGAACGGCCTGACGTCTTCGGCCAGATGCACCGCTGCGCTGTAGGACTGGCCGCTGTAGATCGCCGGGCCGTCGGGACGGCGCGGCGAGTTCATCAGGATGACGGTGCCGTCGTCGTTGCGCAGCCGCGCATAGGAGCGCGTCGAGGCGTCGCCCGGCATGCGTTCGCGCCGGGCATTGAGAAAGCCCGCGCGATCGAGAAACTGGCGCAGCTCGTTGAGCCGCGCGACCTTCGCCGCGCCCTTGCCATGGCCGGTGATCTCGGCCGCGCGCGCCGCCGATCCGAGCGCCGGGCGATGGCTGAACGCGATATCGATGCGGTCGGCGGGCATCGCGCCGGGCGCGCGTTCCGGCCACTCGATCAGCGCCACGATGTCGTCGGGCAGCGGCGACAGCCCGATCTCCTCGAGCTCGCTGGCGTCGTTGATGCGGTAGAGGTCGGCATGGACGAGCGGAAACGACGGCAGCTCGTAGCTCTGTGCCAGCGTGAAGGTCGGGCTCGGCACCTCCAGCGCGTCGTCGGCGGCGAGGTAACGGATCAGCGCGCGCGCGGCGGTGGTCTTGCCGGCGCCGAGGTCGCCGGACAGCGTGATGACGTCGCCGGCGCCGATCAGCAGCGCGAGGTCGGCCATCAGCTCCGCTGTCGCGGTCTCGTTCGCGAGCGCCACCGAGAATGTCGAGGTCGCCGTCATTCAGCAGCGTTGCGATGTGCGGTCTGGTCGATCGGGAAGTCGCAGGTCACGGTCGTGCCGCGGCCTACGGTCGAATCGACCCGCACCCGTCCGCCATGCAGTTCGACGAAGGAGCGGACCAGCGACAGGCCAAGCCCCGCGCCGCGGTGCCGCGAGCCGTGCGAATGGCTCTCGAACCAGTTGAACACCTTGTCGCGCATCTCGGCCGGAATGCCGGGACCGGCGTCGGTCACCGCAAACACCACGCTGTGCTCGGTGCGGTGCGCGCTGATCGTGACGGTGGCGTCATGCGGCGAGAAGCCGACGGCGTTGGCGAGCAGATTATACAGCACCTGCACCACCCGCCGCTCGTCGCCGACGAAGGCGCCGATGTCCGGCTCGATATCGACCTTGAGCGTGATGCGGTCGGTCGCGAGGCGATCCTGGATGCCTTCGGCGGCGGCCTCGATCGCCTGGCCGATATTGACCGGACCGAGCTCGAGCTTCATGGCGCCGGCGTCGATGGTGGCGAGATCGAGAATGTTGTTGGTCAGCGCCAGCAGCGCGTTGGTCGATTTGGTGACGTAGTCGAGATATTCGGCCTGCTTCGGCGTCAGCGGTCCGGTCGAGGGATCGCTGAGGAAATGCGCGAAGCCGATGATGGTGGTGAGCGGTGCGCGCAGCTCGTAGGAGACGTGGTGGACGAAATCGACCTTCATCTGGTCGGCGGCTTCCAGCGCCTCGTTGCGCTCGCGCAGCGCCCGCTCGACATTCTCGGTGTCGGTGATGTCCTGGAAGGCCAGCAAGGTCTTGCCGTCGGGCAGCGGGATGGTCATGCAGTTCAGCACGCTGCCGTCCCTGCGCTCGAGCTTGAGCGCGACCTGGGCGCGGTTCTCGATCGCGGTGATCTGCTCGCGCAGCGTGCGCCAGGTCAGGGCGTCGTCGAACAGCGGCCGGCACAGCGCTTCCACCGCCTCGATATGCGGTTCGCCCTGCAGCGCATCGGCCGGCAGCTTCCACATCTTGGCGAAGGGCGGGTTGAACAGTTCCGCGCGGCCATTGCTGCCAAACACCGCGACCGCCTCGCCGAGATTGTCCAGGGTCTCACGCTGCACCCGCGTCAGGCGGTCGTAGCGGCGGGCGAGGTCGAGGCTCTCGGTGACGTTGTCGAACAGATAGGTGACGCCGCCCTCGAGGTTCGGCGTGGTGACCACGCTGATGGCGCGGCCGTCGGGCAGGAACCAGGTATAGGTCTCGGATTCGACCGCGCGATAGGCTTCGTGCAGCTTGGCCTTCCAGGCGCGGAAATCCGGCTGCTCGGGCAGCTTGCGGTTGGCGCGCAGCCGGTCCAGCACACTGGAGTCGTCGGGGTTGCCGTCGAGGAAGGCCTGGTCGAGGCCCCACAGCCGCCGGTAGGACTCGTTGTAGAAGGTGAGCCGCCGGTCGGCATCGAACACCGCGACGCCCGAGGACAATTGGTCGAGGGTGCGCCGGTGCGCTTCGACCATCCGCGCGATCCCCGCGCGCAACGCCGCAGCTTCGCTGGCGTCGATCGCGATACCGGCGCTGCCGCCGGAGAGCTTGAGCGCCTGCACGTCGTAGATCCGCCGCTCGCCGCTGACGACGATCGGCAGCCGCGCGGCATAATTGGCATTGTCGTTCAGCGCGCGGGTCAATTCAGTGCGCTGGTCGCTTTCGAGCAGTTCGAGATTGCGCTGCAGCGCGTCCGACACGCTCTTGCCCTCGGTGGCGCGGACATAGGCCGCGTTGGCGTAGCGCAGATTGCCCTCGAGGCTCTTGGCCCAGATCGGCCATGGCGCGGCGGCGGCGAAATCGCGCAGCAGCTCGGTTTCCTCCTGCAGCGTCTTGTAGCGCAGGTTGGACTCGGCGAGTTCGCGGCGCAGGCCGCCGAGCTCGCGGATCCGCACGATGGCCTGGCCGCCGATCGCGCGGCCCATCGCCTCGATGGCGCGGCCGGCCGAGGTCGAGAGGTTGAGCAGGAATGCCTCGCCCTTCTCGCGCAGCGCATCGACGGCGTGGTCCATCTGCAGCGCCGGCTCGGGCGGCAGCCAGGTTCCGAAGGCGAGGACGCGCTGCGGCGAGCCTTCCTGCGACATCACCAGCGAGATGTCGCCCGAGATCTGTGGCCGGTTGTCGCCCGCGGCCCAGGAGATCAGGACCTGCGGCTCGACGAACAGCAGCGCGCGCAGCCGGTCCGATTGCGCCTGCAGGTCCGTGATCTCGGACTGCAACTGCTCCTCGGCCCTCGTCGCGCGCACGCGGGTGCGCATCAGGAGGATCGCGGCGACGGCCGAGAAGCCGACCAGCGCAAGCGACGTCGCGAGGACCGCGACCTCCTGGTGATTGAAGCCGAAATGATCCGACACCGCCTGGGCGACCGGGCTCTCGGCGGCAAACGCTGCGCGGGCCGGCAGCAATGCGGTGATGGCGAGCCCAATCATGCCGTCGCGCGCCAGTGAGGTGCATGACAGCAGGGTTCGACGCATTGCCGCGACTACGCCCGACATATGTTGCCCCAGAACGCACAAACCCCAGGCATGATCCGGAAAAGAGGAGACCGGTGTTCCCTCACGGCAAACGTACAACGTTTGTCCGCCGATCATGCCCAAGCAGGACCAGTCAGCCCGACGAAGACCCCCCGTCGCGCTCGAATCAAAACAGAATAGTCCCAACGGGACTCGGCGAGTAAGAGTCCAGACCGTGAACGCAGAATCCCCTGTGAAAAAATGCCGCCGGGTGGCGTGGATTTTACGCGAATTGACTCCGTAGTCGTGCGGAGAGCGCACGAAGCTTGATCTTGCCGAGCTCGTCCGCACACTTCTCCGACGCGCTCTAGCGTCCGGTCGAGCCGAAGCCGCCGCTGCCGCGCCCGGTCGCCGACAGCACGTCGACCGGAACCAGCTCGGCCCGCGTGACCGGCGCGATCACCATCTGCGCGATGCGCTCGCCGCGCCGGATCGAAAACACCTCGTGGCCGTGATTGATCAGCAGCACGTTGATCTCGCCACGATAGTCGGCGTCGATCGTGCCGGGCGAGTTCAGCACCGTGACGCCGTATTTGGCGGCAAGGCCGGAGCGCGGCCGCACCTGGGCCTCGTAGCCCGGCGGCAGCGCGATCGTCAGTCCGGTCGGAACCATCTCGTAGCGGCCCGGCAGCAGCAGCAGCGGCGCCGACCGCGGCACCGCCGCGAGCAAATCGAGGCCGGCGGCGTCGGCGGTCTGATAGATCGGCAGCAAGAGATCGGCGCCGTGCGGCAATTGGTGGACTTCGACCTTGATGGTGGCGCTCACGATGCGGTTCCTACGGCTCTTGCGATGCGCGACACCAGCGCGGTCGCGACTTCCTCCTTGGTCATGACCGGCCAGGAGTCGACGGTGACGTCCTTGCCCTCGCGCGAGAGCAGGTGAACGGTGTTGCGGTCGCCGCCCATCACGCCGGTCGCCGGCGAGACGTCGTTGGCGACGATCCAGTCGCAGCCCTTGCGCGCGAACTTCGCCTTGGCGTTCTCGATCAGATGCTCGGTCTCGGCGGCGAAGCCGATCACCAGCGGCGGCCGCTGCTCCTTCAGCTTGGAAATTGTCGCGAGGATGTCGGGGTTCTCGACCAGCTGCAGCGGCGGCATGCCGGCCGCGGTCTTCTTCAGCTTCTGGCTGCCCTCGGTGGCGACCCGCCAGTCGGCGACCGCGGCGGCGAAGATCGCGACGTCGACCGGCAGCGCGGCCTCGACCCGGTGCAGCATGTCGCGGGCGGACTCGACGCGCATGACCGAGATGCCCTGGGGGTCGCCAAGCTCGACCGGGCCGGTCACCAGCACGACCTCGGCGCCGGCGGCGCGCGCGGCGGCGGCAATGGCAAAGCCCTGCTTGCCGGACGAGCGGTTGGCGATGTAGCGGACCGGATCGATCGCCTCATGGGTCGGGCCCGCGGTGATCAGCACCCGCTTGCCGGCCAGCGGACGCGGCTGCGGCGGCCGCAGCATGCGGTCGGCGGCGGCGGCGATCTCGGTCGGCTCGGCCATCCGGCCGACGCCGGCTTCGCCGGCTTCCGCCATCTCGCCGGCATTGGGGCCGACAGTATGGACGCCGTCGCGGCGGAGCTGCAGCACGTTGCGGCGGGTGGCCGGATTGTTCCACATCAGCGGGTTCATCGCCGGCGCCAGCAGGATCGGCCGGTTGGCCGCCAGCAAGGTGGCGGTGGCGAGATCGTCGGCATGGCCCTGCGCCATCTTCGCCATCAGGTCGGCGGTCGCCGGCGCCACCACGATCAGGTCGCAGTCCCGGGCCAGCCGGATATGGCCGGCGTCGAATTCGCTCTCGGCGTCGAACAGGTCGGTGTAGACGCGCTCATGCGACAGCGCGCTGGCGGCGAGCGGGGTGACGAATTGCTGGGCCGCCCTGGTCAGCACGCAGCGGACCTGGATGTGCCGTTCCTTGAGCCGCCGGATCAGATCCAGCGCCTTGTAGGCCGCAATCCCCCCGCCGATGATCAGGGTGACGCGCGGCTCGCCGGCCGCGCTGGCGGCCCGAGGAGCGGGGGCTGCCACTGTCGCGGAACCCGCCCCAAGCACCTCCGCAGGCTCCGTACCGCCGTCTGCGAGCTCCCGGAGGATCACCCGGACCTCCTCCTCGACCGAGCGGCCGTTTTTGGCGGAGCGCAGCCGCAGATAGGCCTTCAGCGTGTCGTCGAGTTTACGGATGGTCAGGCTGGCCATGGCGTGCTGCCCTCAAAGCATGATCCGGAAAAGTGTGAAGCGGTTTTCCCTCGCGACAAACGCAAGGCGTTTGCGCGGAGATCATGCTCAAACAAGTGTGATAGCGATGCTATCACATGGTGCATGCATTGCAATCAGTGCGCCCGGATGGCGAAAAAGATCGCGATGGAGGCGATCGCAATGACCCAGAGGCCGACGGTCTGCACCCGCGCCTTGCGGGCCTCGGCGCGGGCCATTTCGTCGATCGAGTCCGACGACAGCATGTGGCCCTCCAGCGTCATGGTCTCCAGCTGCTCGAGCACCGTGACGGCGCGGTTGGCGATCGACGGCAGGTTGGCGAGGATGCGGCCGAGCTCGCCCGCGCCCGAGATCGCGCCCTGGATGCGGCCGGCCGGGCCGAGATTCTGCGTGATCCATTCGCGCACCACGGGGTCGGCGATCTTCCAGATGTCGAGCTTCGGGTCGAAGCCGCGCGCCACGCCCTCGACCACCACCATGGTCTTCTGCAGCAGGATCAGCTCGGGGCGCGTCTGCATGTCGAACAGGCCGGTGACCTCGAGCAGAAGCGTGAGCAGCTTCGCCATCGAGATTTCCTCGGCGGTGCGGTTGTGGATCGGCTCGCCGATCGCGCGGATCGCCTGCGCGAAATTCTCCACCGAATGGTGGCCCGGCACATAACCGGCCTCGAAATGCACCTCGGCGACGCGGCGATAGTCGCGGGTGATGAAGCCGAGCAGGATCTCGGCCAGGAAGCGCCGCTCCTTCAGTCCGAGCCGTCCCATGATGCCGAAATCCACGGCAACGAGCCGGCCGGCCTCGTCGAGGAACAAATTGCCGGGATGCATGTCGGCATGGAAGAAGCCGTCGCGCAGCGCGTGGCGCAGGAAGCTCTGGATCACCTTGCGGCCGAGATCGGGCAAATCGACCTTGGCCTGCGCCAGCCGGACGTGATCGTTCAGCGCGATGCCGTCGATCCACTCCATCGTCAGCACGCTGTGCGCGGTGCGATCCCAATCCACCGCGGGCACGCGGAAGTCGGGATCGTCGCGGGTGTTCTCGGCCATCTCGGACAGCGCGGCCGCCTCGAGCCGCAGGTCCATCTCCATCGCGACCGAGCGCGACATCGTGTTGATGACCTCGATCAGCCGCAAGCGCCGCGCCTCGGCGGAATGCGCCTCGGCCTTGTGCGCGACAAAAAAGAAGTCGCTGAGGTCGCGGCGGAAGCGCGCGGCGACACTGGGCCGGAGCACCTTGACCGCAACCTGCTGCCGCACGCCGTCGCGCTCGATTTCGCCACGGTGCACCTGCGCGATCGAGGCTGCGGCAACCGCAGGGCCCAGATGCACGAAGGCCTGCGCCAACGGCCGTTCCAGCGATTGCGTGATGACGGTTTCGGCCGCTTCCTGCGCGAACGGCGGCAGCCGGTCCTGCAGGGCTTCGAGATCGCGCGCCATCGCCACGCCGACCACGTCAGGGCGGGTGGCGAGGAATTGCCCGAGCTTGAGATAGGCCGGTCCGAGCCGCGTCAGTGCGCGCGACAACCGTGGACCTGATTTGGCCGAGCGGCGCTCGATCAGCCGCGCCAGCTTCAGCGCGAGCTGCCCGGGCGGCGGCACCAGCGCGGGATCGACGACGCCGAACACGCCCTCGCGCGCAAACACGAAACCGGCGCGGGCGAGGCGCGTGATGTGGGTCAGTGCAGAGATCACAAACGCCAGCCCGAATGCAGCGCCACGATGCCGCCGGAGAGGCTCTGCCACTTCACGCGGGCAAAGCCGGCGGCGCCGATCATCTCGGCGAACGCGTTCGGCCGCGGGAATTTGCGGATCGACTCGACGAGATATTGATAGGACTCGGCATCACCGGTGACGGCGCGGCCGAGCGGCGGGATCACCTTGAAGGAAAACAGATCGTAGATCTTGTCGAGGCCGGGCACGTCGACGGTGGAGAATTCCAGGCACAGGAAGCGGCTGCCGGGCTTGAGCACGCGATAGGCCTCGCGCAGCGCAAGGTCGATCTGCGGCACGTTGCGGATGCCGAACGCGATGGTGTAGGCGTCGAACGCGCGGTCGGCGAAGCCCAGCGCCTCGGCGTTGCCCTCGACGAACGACACGCGGTCATCGAGGTGCTGCTTCGCGGCGCGCTCGCGGCCGACGGCGAGCATATCGGCATTGATGTCGCAGACCGTGGCATGAAAGCCCGCGCCCGCGGTCTTGGCGGCCCGGAACGCAATGTCGCCGGTGCCGCCGGCGACGTCGAGCAGCGCGAACGGCCGGTCGCCCTTCGGCGGGTCGAGCGTCGTGATCATGACGTCCTTCCAGGCCCGGTGCAGGCCCGCCGACATCAGGTCGTTCATCAGGTCGTAGCGTGACGCCACGCTGTGAAACACGTCGTTCACCAGCGTCTGCTTCTCGCCCAGGGGCACATCCCTGAAGCCGAAATGGGTGGTTTGATCCGGCCGATCCATCACTCAGAACTCTTACCCTTTTTGGTCGCGTTTGCTTCACGCGAACCGGTAGCCGCTTCGCTCGAAAAACGCTCCAGCCAAACCATAGCGCGGCGGCCGCAATGGCGCTATCACGTCACTTCCAAAAGGTGAATGCCTGCCATGCCGGAATTACCCGAAGTCGAGACCGTCCGCCGCGGCCTGCAACCGGCCATGGAGGGGTCCAGGATCCTCAAGGCCGAGGCCCGCCGCAAGGATTTGCGGTTTCCGTTTCAAAAAGACTTTATCGCCCGGCTCGAGGGCCGGACCATCACCGGGCTCGGCCGCCGTGCCAAATATCTGATGGCGGACCTGAACTCCGGCGACGTGCTGCTGATGCATCTGGGCATGTCGGGCTCGTTCCGCGTGCTGAAGGGCGAAGGCGCGGCGACGCCGGGGCAATTCCACCATCCGCGCAGCGAGGATCGCGCGCACGATCACGTCGTGTTCCACATGTCGTCGGGCGCGGCCGTCGTCTTCAACGATCCCAGGCGCTTCGGCTACATGAAGGTCATCGCGCGCAACGCGATCGAGGATGAGCCGCTGCTGAAGGGGCTCGGTCCCGAGCCGCTCGGCAATGAGTTCGACGCGGCGATGCTGGCGCGCTCCTGCCACAACAAGAAGACCAGCCTGAAGGCCGCGCTGCTCGATCAGCGCGTGGTGGCGGGACTTGGCAACATCTATGTCTGCGAGGCGCTGTTTCGTTCGCATCTGTCGCCGCGGCGATTGGCCGCGACGCTTGCAACGAAGAAGGCGGAGCCCACCGACCACGCCAGGCGGTTGGTCGACGCGATCCATTCGGTGCTCAACCAGGCGATCAAGGCCGGCGGCTCCTCGATCAGCGACCATCGATTGACCAATGGCGATCTCGGCTATTTCCAGCATTCGTTCCAGGTCTACGACCGCGAGGGCGAGACGTGCCGCACGTCGGGCTGCGAGGGCATCGTCAGGCGCTTCACCCAGAACGGCCGTTCGACGTTCTGGTGCCCGAAGTGTCAGAAGTAACATGTTCGAGACCCCGCGCATCGAGACCCAGCGCCTGATCCTGCGGCCGCTTGCGCTGTCGGATGCCGCCGCGATCCAGCGTCACTTCAACAATTGGAATGTGATCAAAAATCTCGCAACTGTCGTGCCGTGGCCCTATCCCGGCGACGGTGCGGAAAGTTTTATCAGGCGGGAGCTGGATAAGATCGCGGCCGGCGAGGAAAGCTATCAATGGGTGCTGGTGTTGCGTGCCGGCGATGGCGAGGCGATCGGCAACATCAATTTCCGGCCGCGCGCCGATGGCCGCAAGGGCAATCGCGGATTCTGGCTCGCCGAGCCGTACTGGAATCAGGGCCTCATGACCGAGGCGATCGCGGCGGTGAATGACTTCGCCTTCCTGACGCTCGGCCTTGCCAGCTTCCATGTCTGCAACGCCCAGTCCAACGTCGCCTCGCGCCGGGTCAAGCAGAAGACCGGGGCCGAATTCGTCGGCTTCGTCGAGCTTCCGCACCACAACGGCGAGTCCAGGGCGGAGAAATGGAAGGTTACGCGCGAGACCTGGCTGCGCGATCGACGCTGACATCGCTTTTGCGAATGCGGCCATGACGAATGCGACAGCTTGACCGCGCATGCGAGGCTGGCGAACATAGCTGCCATCGCTCCATCAAGAACGAGAACACAATGGCGATCAACGGCATGTCGATGAATGGCGCCTGGCGCGACCGCGCCGCGACAAGTTTTCAATGCGAGAAGCAACCGGCCACCAGCAGCCGCGGCATGGTGGTGAGCAATCATCCGCTGGCATCGAGCGCGGGCGCCGAGATGCTAGCTGCCGGCGGCAACGCGATCGATGCGGCGATCGCCACCTTGTTCACGCTGACCGTGGTCGAGCCGATGATGGTCGGCATCATCGGCGGCGGCATGGCGCATATTCGCCTCGCCGACGGCAGCCATCGCTTCATCGATGGCCAGAGCACGGTGCCGCAGGCGGTAAAGCCGGATACCTACACCTCGAAGCCGGGTTCGGCGCACGACGTGTTCGACACCGTCGGCAACGAGAATTTGAACGGGCCGAAGGCGGTCGCGGTGCCGGGCTCGCTGAAGGCCTGGTGCGAAACGCTGCGCCGCTTCGGCACCATGAGTCTGGCCGACGTGATGCAGCCGGCGATCAAGCACGCGGCGCGCGGCTATGCGGCGACGCCCTATTTGCACGAATGCATCACCGACGGCGCCGAGGAGATGCTGAAGGACAAGCCGATCTCGGCGATCTATCTGCCTGATGGCACCCCGCTGAAGCCCGGCGAGCGCGTGGTGCAGGCGGAATATGCCGAGACGCTGAAATACATCGCCGATCATGGCGACAACGCACTCTACCAGGGACCGCTCGGCGACATCCTGGTCGACTACATGAAGAAGCACGGCGGCTTCGTCGCGCAAGAGGATCTTGCGACCTACAAGACCGTCGAGCGGCAGCCGATCCGCTGCGATTACCGCGGCTGGGAAATCCTCGGGCCCCCGCCGCCGGCGGCGTCAGGCGTGCACATCACGCAGATGCTCAACATCCTCGAGGGCTATGACATCGCGCGCCTCGGCTTCGGCACGGCCGAGACGATCCATTATCTTGCCGAGGTGTTGAAGATCGCCTTCGCCGACCGCGCGGCCGCGAGCGGCGATCCCGCCTATATCAACGTGCCGGTGGAGCGGCTGACCTCGAAGGCCTATGCCGAGGAGCGCCGCCGCGCGATCGATCCCGCCGCTGCACAAGCCTGGAAAGCCGGCGTCACCCAGCTCGAAAGCGCGCACACCACTCACATGACCGCGGCGGATGCGATGGGCAATGTGGTCGCGACCACCCAGACCATCAACAATCTGTTCGGCGCCAAGATCCTGATCCCCGGCCTCGGCACCGTGCCGAACAACTACATGAACCTGTTCGATCCGCGGCCGGGGCACGCGCTGTCGCTGGCCGCCGGCAAGCGCGTCACCACCTCGATGTCGCCGATGATGGCGCTGCGCGACGGCAAGCTCGCTTACGCGCTCGGCCTGCCCGGCGGCAAGCGCATCTTCCCGAGCGCGATGCAGGCGCTGATCAACCTGATCGACCACGGCATGAGCCTGCAGGAGGCGGTCGAGGCGCCGCGGGTCTGGACCGAGGGCAATGCGCTGGAGGTCGAGCAGGCGGTGCCGGAAGCCGTCCGCGCCGCGCTGTCAGCCAAGGGCCACAAGGTGCAAGTGGTGCCGACGGTGGCCGGCGGCATGAACGCGATCCAGTTTCACGCTGACGGCACGATGTCGGGCGCGGCCTGCTGGCGCGCCGACGGCACCCCGGTCGGCATTGCCGGCGGTCTCGCCCGCGCCGGGGTGCGCTTTGCGTTGAGGTGACGCCGACTACGCTGTTTGACAGGTTGAATCGAGAACCATCCTCCATGTCGTCCTGGCGAAAGCCAGGACCCATTACCCCAAATCTCATTGTTGTGCGACGCCGGGGCCGCGATCCTGTTTCATCGCTGAATGCGGTGGTTATGGGTCCTGGCTTTCGCCAGGACGACGTATGGAAGAGTGGTAGCTGAATCACAAATGACTATGGAATGCTGGATCGTCCGCCAGAGCCTGTCTCCCCATCGTCGTCCCGGCGAAGGCCGGGACCCATAACCACAGCCCGTCATTGTTACGCGCTGCTGAAACGACGAGTCCCGCCTACAACGCCTGCTGCGGCGTATGGGTCCCGGCCTACGCCGGGACGACGAGATGGACAGAACCCGGTCTGCTATGCGGGATCACCCGCAAGCGGGGCGAGGTAACTCTACTTCCTGACGCAGATCACGCGGACCACGGCGGCCTTGGCGTCCGCCGAGTCGCCCGACGCGGTGACGCCATGCGCCTTCAGGAAGCTGCGCACTGTGTCGGCCGGCACCAGCGCGGCCTGCGCCGGCGGCGCCGCGTTTGCGGGGCCTGCAACGATGACGGGCTTCAGCGTCGCGATACCGGCAAACCTGCCGCCACTATCGGTCGCCGCCGCGCCGGAGAACCCGAGTGCCGGCGCCGGTGACAGCGCCTGATCGCCGCCGCCGATCTGTGCGACCGAAGCCTTCAAGCTGCTCGCGGCCGCGCCGCCGCCCTGGTTCTGCGGATCAGCAATGCCGGTGATGTCGAGCGTGGTTTGCGTCGCCTGGCCTGCGATATTGAGTGGCCTCAGGCCCCGCGCACCATAGATGCGCAGCAGCGCGAGATCGTGATCCCTGTCCTCGGCGACCCGATCGGCATTGCCGTAGCCCGGGATCGTCAGCGCGATGCAGTCGTCGGTCGCCACGCGATCGGTCACGATGGCGCCGTCGTCGCTGACCACGACGCCGGTGGCATATTCGACGGTCTTGCGCGGCGGCGGACCGGCCTGGACGGCGGCCGGAAATGCATTGAAGGCACTCGACATCGCGATCACCACCGGCTCGATGGTGGTTTGCATCGCCTGGTCATAGAGGATGGTGAGGATGCGGACCTCGTCGCCCTTCAAGGTGCCGCGCAGATAGAACTTCTTCAGCCCCTGCATGCCCGACAGCACGAAGAAATCCGGCTTCACCACGGTGTAGTCGATGGTGCGGCCGGCCGGTTCCTTCTTTTCCTGCTCGGCAAGCTTTGCGGTGGTCTGGCTCGCTTCCTTGCGCCTGGTCAGCAGCACCTGGACGGTGCCGGTCGGCGAGGTCCATTTGGCGCCGGAGGCATCGCTGGTGAGCTGCGGCACCAGCTTGGTCGGAATGCCGAGCCGCGCCCCGGTGGCCGGCTCGGTGACGATCCGCCAGCCGACAGCCTCCTGCTTCCGCCGCGCCGTGTCGGCGAGCACGCCGCGCTCCTGCGGGTTCAGCACGCCGGTCGGCTTGCCGCCGCGCTTCTTCTGGAATTCCTTGATCGCATTGACCATGCGTTCGCTGACGTCGCCGGTAATCGCGCCGTTATATTCGCCGACCCAGGCGAGGTCCGATTGCAGCGCCAGCCGCTCGGCCTGCGCCATCGCGCCCGCGGTATCCTCCGGCTTCTGCAGCGCGGGGCGTATCGGCACCGTCGTCACGGTCTTCGGCTTCGCCCCCGCCGTCGAGGGCGGGGTCATCTGGGCCTGCGCCATGCCCATGGCAGCGGCCATCAATGTTGCCGAAAGCACCGATCTCATGACAAATCCGGGGGGAATGACTGACACCATTGACGTCCAGGCAATTAAGCACATCTGCTTGGTCGGCAACAACCGCGCTCCGGTTCAGGGAGCGCGTCAACCCTCATCCTGAGGAGCGGCGAGAGCCGCGTCTCGAAGGATGAGGCCACGGACCGGGCCTCGTGGTTCGAGACGCGCGTGCCGCGCTTCTCACCATGAGGGTCACGGGTAGGATAGATGAGACAATGCTGAGTGCCGACGAACTTGAACGCTATGCCCGCCACATCGTGCTGCGCGAGGTGGGCGGCCCCGGCCAGAATGCGCTGAAAAAAGCGTCGGTGCTGGTGATCGGCGCCGGCGGCCTCGGCGCGCCGGTGCTGATGTATCTGGCCGCCGCCGGCGTCGGCCGGCTCGGCGTGATCGATGACGATATCGTCTCGCTCTCCAACCTGCAGCGCCAGATCATCCATGCGACGTCTGATATCGGCAAGCGCAAGGTCGACAGCGCGGCGGCGCAGATCCATGCGCTCAATCCGCATGTGACGTTCGAGGCGCATCCGATGCGGCTCACCGCCGACAATGCGATGGCGCTGATCGCGAACTACGACCTCGTGCTCGACGGCTCGGACAATTTCGAGACCCGCTATCTCGTCGCCGATGCCTGCTTCCTCGCGAAGCGGCCGCTGATCACGGCCGCACTGGGCCAGTTCGACGGTTCGCTGACCACGATCCGCGCGCATGAGAAGAATGCGGACGGCGAATTCAACCCGACCTATCGCTGCCTGTTTCCGGAGGCGCCGCCGCCGGGCACGGTGCCGGCCTGCGCCGAGGCCGGCGTGATGGGCGCGCTCGCCGGCGTCCTGGGGTCGATGATGGCGCTGGAGGCGATCCGCGAGATCGTCGGCTTCGGCGAGGGCCTGGTCGGCCGCCTCCTGATGGTGGATGCGCGCGCGATGCGGTTCGAAACCCTGCGCTACACGCGCGATCCGCAGAACCCGCTCAATGGCGATGGGCCTGTCATCGCTGACCTCAACGCCCATCGCACCTGAGTGCCGCCGTTACCTGGTGGCCGGCTTCTCGCTGTCGAGATGCGCCATCTGCTCGG
Source organism: Bradyrhizobium ferriligni (assembly GCF_056837965.1). Lineage (NCBI taxonomy): Bacteria > Pseudomonadati > Pseudomonadota > Alphaproteobacteria > Hyphomicrobiales > Nitrobacteraceae > Bradyrhizobium > Bradyrhizobium ferriligni. The sequence goes on along the minus strand of NZ_JBXEJO010000024.1, from coordinate 40,169 downwards.
CCGCATAGCGCGTGCCGGCCGCGATATCCGGCGGGAAGGCTTTCGCCAGTGCCGCGAGATGAGCTTGCGTCAGCGTTAGTTCGGTCGCGCCGAGTGCTTCGGTGAGACGGTTGCGGGTGCGGGCGCCGACCAGCGGCACGATCTCCTTGCCCTGCGCCGCGACCCAGGCGATCGCGACCTGCGCCGGCGTTGCTCCGATCTCGGCGGCAATGGCGCGCAACTGCTCCACCAGCGCGAGATTGGCATCGAGGTTCGCGCCCTGGAAGCGCGGCGTCATCAGCCGGTAGTCCCTGCCGATCTTGCCGGACTCCTTCGACCAGTGGCCGCTGATCAGCCCGCGCGCCAGCACGCCGTAGGCCGTGATGCCGATGCCGAGCTCGCGGCAGGTCGTCAGGATGTCGCGCTCGATGCCACGCTCGATCAGCGAGTATTCGATCTGGAGATCGACGATCGGATGCACGGCATGCGCACGGCGGATGGTGTCGGAGCCGACCTCGGACAGGCCGATATGTCTGATGTAGCCGGACTTCACCAGATCGGCGAGGCCGCCGATCGTCTCCTCGATCGGAACGTTGGGATCAAGACGTGCCGGACGGTAGATGTCGATGTAGTCGGTGCCGAGACGTTGCAGCGAATAGGCGAGGAAATTTTTCGTCGCGGCCGGCCGGGTGTCCATTCCGGCGAATTCACCCGCGGGGCCGCGGAGCGCGCCGAACTTGACGCTGATCTGCAGCCGGTCGCGCGCGACGTCCTTCAGGGCTTCGCGCACCAGCATCTCGTTGTGGCCCATGGCGTAGAAGTCGCCGGTATCCAGCAGCGTGATGCCGGCATCGAGCGCCGCGTGCACCGTGGCGATGCTCTCGCCGCGATCGGCCGGGCCATAGACCTCGGACATGCCCATGCAGCCGAGGCCGAGGGCCGAGACGGTGGGCCCGGTTGAGCCGAGTTTGCGTGTGTCCATGTGGATGTTCCTCGAACGTTTGCGGCGGAGAATCCGTCGCCAAATGCCGAGGTGATATGGGCCGGTCGGTTTCGGACGATAAGCTGGACAATCGCGAATAGCTTGTTCACTATATCGAACAATGCAGGAATTCGACCTTCGCGACCTCGACGCCTTCGTGGCGGTGGCGCGCACGCGCAATTTCCGGCGTGCCGCGCTCGAGCAGCGCGTCTCGGTCTCCAGCCTCAGCCAGCGCCTGCGCGACATGGAAGAGCGGCTCGGCGTCCGCCTGATGAACCGCACCACCCGCAGCGTCGCGCTGACGGAAGCCGGCGAACTGCTGCTGGCCCGCGTCGCGCCCGCCATGGTCAACGTCGCCGATGCGATCACGGAGGTGCGCGGCCTGCGCGCCGAGCCGTCGGGGCGGTTGCGCATCAACGCGCCGCCGCCCGCGGTCGATCTGGTGCTGGCGCCGATGATCGCGCCGTTCCTCGCCAGATATCCGCGGGTCGATCTCGACGTCGTCGCGGAGAGTGCGTTCGTCGACATCGTCGCGCAGGGCTTTGACGCCGGCGTGCGTTACGGCGAGCACCTGGCGCAGGACATGGTCGCGGTCCCGCTCGGCGCGCCGCAACGTTACGCGATCGTGGCGTCCAGTGCGTATGTCGCAAAGCACGGCCGGCCGATGCATCCGAAGGATCTGCTGGCGCACCCCTGCATCCGCAGCCGCTTCAGCAACGGCGTGATGTTCGATTGGGAGTTCGAGAAGAACGGCCGCGTGGTGAAGATTTCGCCGCCGGCCAAGCTGACCGCGACCCATCTCGGCCTTGCGCTGCGCGCAGTCCATGACGGCGTCGGCTACTGGGCGACGTTCGAGGGTTATGTCCGCTATGGCGTCAAATCCGGCGCACTGGTCAGCGTGCTCGACGACTGGTGCCCGCCGTTCGACGGACCGTTCCTCTATTATCCGAGCCGCCGTCAGCCGCCGCCCGCGCTCGCCGCGTTCGTGTCGTTCGTCGCCGACTGGCGCAAGCAGGCGCGGCGGAAGAGATAGGTCGAGCTCTCACCACATCGTCGTCCCGGCCTTGAGCCGGGACCCATAACCACAGCTCTCACGATTGCGAAGGCTGGAGCTCCAGCTCAGCGCAACCATGAACAGCGCTGGTTATGGGTCCCTGCTTTCGCAGGGACGACACCGAATGCGTGATTACAGCATGCGCCTCGCCGGCCGCACCGGCTACTTTGCATGGGGTTGTTTTCGATATTTTGGCGGTGCCGTAGCCCGGATGCAGCGAAGCGCAATCCGGGGGCGGTCCGTCCGCGGATACAGGCCCCGGATTGCGTTGCGCTCCATCCGGGCCGCAAATCTCTCTTCCCCTTCCCCCTGAAAGGGGAAAGGTCGAGATGGGGGTCAGCCACACGCACCGTCGCTCGTGGAGAGAGATGATCCCCACCCGCTTTGCTCTGGCGAGCAAAGCGACCTCCCCTTTTCAAGGGGAGGTTGGAGCTGCGTGGCGTAGATGGAGCGCGGCGTAATCCCGGCTACGAGCACTTACAGCATGCTCGGCAGCACGCGATCCGGCGGCTTGTGGGCGTCGAGGAAGGTTCGGATGTTGATGATCACCTTCTCGCCCATCTCGACGCGGCCTTCGATGGTGGCCGAGCCCATATGCGGCAGCAGCGTCACCTTGCCGGCCCGGGCGAGCCGCACCAGCTTGGGGTTCACCGCGGGCTCGTGCTCATAGACGTCGAGGGCTGCGCCGCCGATATCGCCGGCTTCGATCAGCTTGATCAGCGTGTCCTCGTCGATCACCTCGCCGCGCGCGGTGTTGACGACATAGGCCTCCTTGCGGATCAGCTTGAGCCGCCGCGCCGAGAGCAGGTGATAGGTCGCCGGCGTGTGCGGGCAGTTCACCGATATGATGTCCATCCGCGCCAGCATCTGGTCGAGGCTTTCCCAATAGGTCGCCCCGAGCTCTTCGGCGATCATGGGCGCCACTGGGCGGCGGTTGTGATAGTGGATCTGCAGGCCGAAGGCGCGGGCACGGCGCGCCACCGCCTGGCCGATGCGGCCCATGCCGACGATGCCGAGCCGTTTGCCGCCGATGCGGTGGCCGAGCATCCAGGTCGGCGACCAGCCCGCCCAGTGCTGCTTGCCTTCGGTCAGGATCGAGGCGCCCTCGATCATCCGGCGCGGCACCGCAAGGATCAGCGCCATGGTCATGTCGGCGGTGTCCTCGGTCAGCACCTTCGGGGTGTTGGTCACCGTGATGCCGCGGGCATGCGCCGCGGCGACGTCGATATTGTCGACGCCATTGCCGAAATTGGCGATCATCTTCAGCTTGCAGTCGGGCTGATTGATCACATCCTCGCGGACCATGTCGGTCACGGTCGGCACCAGCACGTCGGCGGTTCGCGCCGCCTCGGCGATCTGCTCCGGCGTCATCGGCGTGTCGTCGAGATTCAATCTGGCGTCGAACAGCTCGCGCATCCGGGTCTCGATCGAGTCCGGCAGCTTGCGGGTGACGACGACGAGAGGCTTTTTCTTCACCGACATGTCCTGCTTTCATGGGGCGCGCGGCGTGCCAAAAAACAAACCGTTCAGGCCTCATTAACCCGGTTGTTCGACACTGCTGATAGCCGCGCTGCCCGGCGTTTCCTTCGCGTTTCCTAGGGTTCCCGATACTTGCCCCGGCTTTTCGCCAAGGCGAAACAACGGGAAATTCGGGTGTTCTGGCTCTCAGGCGTTCCGTCCTCTCTAGCAGAAGGCCGGGCCAAGACAAGAACCCCCGGACTTGCTGTGCGGGAGCGAACGGGCGCAGGCGCAGGGGGCCTTCGGGCGTGGTTGGGGTTGCAGTGCGCCGGATGCGGGTTAGGCATCTCGGCAGGAGACGAGTTGATGGTGGCGTTCTGGCGTTTCAGTTCATTGGTGGCGCTGGTCGGAAGCATGCTGAGTGCGTCGGTCATGCCCGGACATTCCGCCAAGGATTTGAGCCCCACCACCAGCGGCCTGCCGATCCCGCGCTATGTCAGCCTGAAGTCGGATCATGTGAACGTCCGGGCCGGCCCGACCAAGGACAATGACGTCGCCTGGGTATACACGCGGTCGGGGCTGCCGGTCGAAATCACCGCCGAGTTCGAGAATTGGCGCCGGGTGCGCGATTCCGAGGGCGCCGAAGGCTGGGTCTATCATTCCCTGCTGTCCGGCCGCCGCACCGCCGTCGTCACAATGAAGAACAAGGACGATCTGGCCTCGCTGTACGATCGTCCCGATGCCACCAGCGCCGTCGCGGCGCGCCTGCAGGCCGGCGTCGTCGCGCAGGTGAAGAAATGCGGCAACAACTGGTGCCGGGTCACCGGCAACGGCTTCGACGGCTGGATCGAGCAGCAGCGCCTCTGGGGCGTCTACGCCGACGAGAAGGTGGACTGAGGTTTGTCGTCCCTGCGAAAGCAGGGACCCATACCGCGTGATTTATCGTTGGCGCGCGGTAGGAGACGCCCTTAACCAGCAACCAAGATTTGTGGTTATGGGTCCCTGCTTTCGCAGGGACGACAGAACTCAGCGCTTCTTGCGCAGCCGCACGACCATGTCGACGCGGGAGATCTCGTAGCCTTCGGGCACGTCGGGCATTTTCGACAGCACGAGGTTCGGGTCGGGAATGTCGACCAGCTCGTGGTTGTGCTCGAGATAGAAGTGGTGATGCGTCGACACGTTGGTGTCGAAATAGGTTTTCGTGCCGTCGACGCTGACCTGGCGCAGCAGGCCGGCATCGGTCAGCTGGTTCAGGGTGTTGTAGACGGTCGCCAGCGACACCGGAACCTTGGCCAGCGTGGCTTCCTCGTACAGCATTTCAGCGGTCAGGTGGCGGGCACCCTTGCCGAACAGCAGCCAGCCCAGCGCCATGCGCTGGCGGGTCGGCCGCAGGCCGGCAGACTGCAACATTTCGTTGACGTCATGCCACGGACAGCCGGTCAGGGCAGGGTGGTGCCCAGCGCCCCGGGCAGCCGGGTGCACGGCATCATCATTCACAGCCGGTACTTCCTCGTTCATATCCACTCTATGCACCCAACTCAGGCAATATTCCTCATAAATATAAAAAGGATGCCTATCAGATGCAAGTTTTTCGCAACTAGAACGAATCCAAGCTGCGGTAGAAACCTAAGGAGAAGCGGTCATTTATCATCGGAATGCCGCTTTGCCGCCCAGTTAGCCGTATGTTAGAGAGCGCGCGGACCACATATGCGCTTTCGGCAGAGATAACAGGCCGTAGCGTACCCAGGTAGCGCCAAGATGCGGGACGGGTTATTCCGGTTCCCGTGGGTAGATCAAGGTCCGACCAAGCAAAGCGCTTCATCGGGACATCAGAGGTGGAAAGAGGATGCTGGATCGGCGCGGCGGTTACGAATACGAGGATTTGCTGGCTTGCGGGCGGGGCGAGCTTTTCGGTCCCGGCAACGCCCAGTTGCCGCTGCCGCCGATGCTGATGTTCGATCGCATCAGCCAGATTTCGGAAAATGGCGGCGAGTACGGCAAGGGGCTGGTGCGCGCCGAGCTCGAGGTGAAACCGGATCTCTGGTTCTTCGGCTGTCATTTCAAGAACGATCCGGTGATGCCGGGCTGCCTCGGCCTCGATGCCATGTGGCAAATGGTCGGCTTTTACCTCGGCTGGATCGGTGGCGAAGGTCGTGGCCGCGCGCTCGGCCTCGGCGAGCTGAAGTTCTCCGGACAGGTGCTGCCGCACGCGCGCAAGGTTGTGTACAACATCGATATCAAGCGCGTGATGCGGTCAAAGCTCGTGCTTGGAATTGCCGATGGGTGGCTTTCCATGGACGACGAGATTATCTATCGCGCCAAGGACTTGAAGGTCGGTTTGTTCAAGCAGGGCACGGCGCCATCTTGAGCAGGATCATCATGCGGCAACATAAAGGCAGGGCGAGGCGAACATGAGGCGGGTTGTCATCACGGGGATGGGGATTGTCTCGTCCATCGGTAACAACACCCAGGAAGTGCTTGCGAGCCTCTACGAGGCGAAGTCGGGCATTTCGCGCGCGGAGAAGGCCGCCGAACTCGGCTTCCGTTCGCAGGTGCACGGTGCGCCGACACTCAATCCTGCCGAGGTGATCGATCGCCGCGCGATGCGGTTCCTTGCCGAAGGTGCGGCGTGGAATCACGTTGCGATGGAACAGGCGATCCGCGACTCCGGCCTCGAGGAGAATGAAGTCTCCAACATCCGCACCGGCATCATCATGGGATCCGGTGGTCCGTCGACGCGCACGCTGGTGGAGGCCGCCGACATCGCGCGCGCCAAGGGCCCGAAGCGCGTCGGTCCGTTCGCGGTGCCGAAGGGCATGTCCTCGACCGCGTCGGCGACGCTCGCGACCTGGTTCAAGATCAAGGGCGTGAACTATTCGATCTCGTCGGCCTGCGCGACGTCGAACCACTGCATCGGCAACGCCTATGAGACGATCCAGATCGGCAAGCAGGATGTCATCTTCGCCGGCGGCTGCGAGGAACTCGACTGGACGCTGTCGGTGCTGTTCGACGCCATGGGCGCGATGTCCTCGAAATACAACGACACGCCGGCCACCGCCTCGCGCCCCTACGATCTCAACCGCGACGGCTTCGTCATCGCCGGCGGCGCGGGTGTCGTGGTGCTGGAAGAGCTCGAGCGCGCCAAGGCGCGCGGCGCCAGGATCTATGCCGAGGTCGTCGGCTACGGCGCGACCTCCGACGGTTACGACATGGTGGCGCCGTCGGGCGAGGGCGCCGAGCGCTGCATGCGCATGGCGATGTCGACGGTGAACACGCCGGTCGATTACATCAATCCGCACGCCACTTCGACGCCCGCCGGGGATCCGCCGGAGATCGAGGCGATCCGCAAGGTGTTCGGCACCGGCGACAAGTGCCCGCCGATCTCGGCCACCAAGGCGCTGACCGGCCACTCGCTCGGCGCCACCGGCGTGCAGGAAGCGATCTATTCGCTGCTGATGCTGAACAACGGCTTCATCTGCGAGAGCGCACATATCACCGAACTCGATCCGGTGTTTGCCGACATGCCGATCGTGCGCAAGCGCATCGACAACGTCAAGCTCAACACCGTGCTGTCGAACTCGTTCGGCTTCGGCGGCACCAACGCCACGCTGGTGTTCAGGCGGCTTGACGCGTGATTTCGCCTCTCCTCGCTTGCTGAGGGAGGCCCGCAGGCAGCGAATGGGAACAGTGCAACGATCCGGAATGGGGTGGGAATGATTATTGAACCGCGCGTGCGAGGCTTCATCTGCACGACGGCACATCCCGTCGGCTGCGCCACGAATGTCCGCGAACAGATCGCCTATGTTCTGAAGCAGGGCCCGGTCGCCGACTGCCCGAAGCGGGTTGCCGTGCTGGGCTGCTCGACGGGGTATGGCCTCGCGAGCCGCATCGTCGCGACCTTCGCCGGCGGCGCTGACACCATCGGCGTGTCGCTGGAGCGCGAGCCGTCGGAAAAGAGAAGCGCCAGCGCTGGCTGGTACAACAACCGCGCCTTCGAGATCGAGGCCCAGAAGATCGGACGATCGCCGCTCACGCTCGAAGGCGACGCCTTCTCCGACGAGCTGAAGGCGACCTTCATCGAGCGGGTGCGCGAGAAATTCGGACAGCTCGATCTGCTGGTCTACAGCATGGCGGCTCCGGTCCGGACCGATCCCGACACCGGCAAGACCTATCGTTCGGTGATCAAGCCGCTGGGCGCCCCGGTCGAGATCAAGACGCTCGACACCGAGACCGGTGAGGTGTTCCAGACGACGCTCGAGCCGGCGAGCGAGGAGCAAACCGCGGCCACCGTCGCGGTGATGGGCGGCGACGACTGGAAGCGCTGGATCGATCAACTCGCGGATGCTGGCGTGCTGGCGCCGGGCTTCCAGACGCTCAACTACACCTATATCGGCAGCGAACTGACCTGGCCGATCTACTGGAACGGCACGCTCGGCCGCGCCAAGGTCGATCTCGACAGCAAGGCAGAAGCGATCCGGGGTCGGCTCGGTGCGGATGCGGCCCGCGTCGTGGCGCTGAAGGCCGTGGTCACCCAGGCGAGCTCGGCGATACCGGTGGTGCCGCTCTACGGCACGGTGCTGTTCAAGGTCATGAAACAGCTCGGTCTCCATGAAGGCTGCATCGAGCAGATCGACCGCCTGTTCCGGGCGAAGCTCGGTAAGGGCGTCGCGCTCGATGACGCGCAGCGCGTCAGGGTCGACGACTGGGAGCTTTCGCCCGAAGTGCAGACGGAAGTGTCGCGGCGCTGGCCTCTGCTCACCACCGAGACGCTCGGCGAACTGGCGGACCTCGGCGAGTACAAGAGTCAGTTTTTGCGCCTGTTCGGCTTCGGCATCGACGGCGTCGACTACACGCAGGACGTCGATCCCCGCGTCGTGCCGGGTTAAGCCGTTCGGAAAACTGCGTGAGCGGTTACAGACCGGCCTGCTCCTTCCCCCTGAAAGGGGGAAGGTCGGGATGGGGGTCAGCCGCAGGCGATGCTGCTAGCGGAGAGAGTTGATCCCCACCCGCTTTGCCCTGGCGAGCAAAGCGACCCCCCTTTTCAAGGGGAGGTTAGTAGCCCGGATGGAGCGAAGCGCAATCCGGGACAATCCCTCTGCGGAGGAGGGCCCCGGATTTCGCTTCGCTCCATCCGGGCTACAAGATCCGACGCTCACCCCGCCGCGATCTTCTCTGCGCGTTGGAACGCAGGCCGGGCCACGCAGCGGTCGATATAGGCCGCGAACGACGGCCGCGGCGGCACCATCTTGAACACGCGCACCGCAAAGTTCAGTCCGGCGCCGATCGCGATGTCGGCGGCGGAGAATTGGTCGCCGAGGATCCACGGCCCCTTCTGCAACTCGGTGTCGAGCACGTCGAACACCTGCGCGGCGCTGCCCCATGCCGCGGTGCTGGTCGGCACCTCGAGCTTGGTGAAGAGCTGGATCAGCGCCGGCTCGATGCAGCTCGGCGAGAAGAACAGCCACTGCAGATAGCGCGCCCGCTTCGGGTCCGTCGCTGCCGGTGCGAGTTTGGTCTCGGGATAGCGGTCGGCGATATAGGCGCAGATCGCGGCGGCCTCGGCGAGCTGCGCGTCGCCGTCGGTCAGCGCCGGCACCTTGCCCATCGGATTGATCTTGAGGAAATCCGGCGATTTCTGCGCGCCGGTGCTGATGTCGGTCAGCACCCGTTCGTATGGCAGACCGGATTCCTCCAGCAGCCAGATGGCGGAGAACGAGCGCGAGCGCGGCGACCAGTACAGCTTGATCATGGCTTGGCCTCTGATGTGCGGTTTGTTCTCGTCCACCGATAGTGCTTCATCATGAAGCCGGTGACCGGATTGGGCGCTTCCTTCTCGAACACAAAGCCTTCGCGCTCGTACCAGCGCCAGGCCTTCTCATTCTCGCGGACGCATTTCAGCCGGATCTCGTCGGGCATCTGCCGGCGGGCGAAGGCGAGCAGCTGACGTCCCAGGCTCATGCCCTGATAGGCGGGCACGACCATCAGCTGGTCGAGCAGCGAGGTCGGCAGGTGCAGCGCCAGCATGGCGGCGATGCTGCCGCGATCATCGGCCACGAACAGGCTCCAGCCGCCCGCGATCTCGCGCGGCAGGCGGGCACGCAGATCGTTCAACAAACTGTCGCTGGCTTGCGAGAGCCCGGTCGAGGCCCAGCTCGCCATCCAGGCGCGCGCGATCGCGTCATGTTCGTCGGAACGTGCAGGGCGGATGGTCGGCGGCGTCATCGTCGATCCTCACGGCGTTCGACACCGGCGGTGCGACGCTGTGGATACATAAAGGTGAAAGCCCCGCGAAGCGATCGCGGAGCTTTCGAAGGTAACGCAGTTCCTCGCGACCGGCGAGCCCGGCGGCTCACACGCCGAGCGTCCCGGCCTTCGCCGCCGCATAGCGCTCGGCCACGGCCTTCCAGTTCACCGTATTCCACCACGCCTTGAGATAATCGGGGCGGCGGTTCTGGTAGGTCAGATAATAGGCGTGCTCCCAGACATCGTTGCCGAGCAGCGCGCGCTTGCCGTCCATGATCGGATTGTCCTGGTTCGGCCGCGTCTCGATCGCGAGATTGCCATCCTTGGTGACGGTGACGAACACCCAGCCGGAGCCGAACACGCGCCCGCCGGCGGCGTTGAAATCGGTCTGGAATTTCTCCATGCCGCCGAGGTCGCGATCGATCGCGGCGAGCACCTCGCCGTCCGCCTTGCCGCCGTTCGGTCCCATGATCTGCCAGAACATGGTGTGGTTGGCGTGGCCGCCCATGTTGTTGCGCACGCCGGTGCGGATCGCGTCCGGCACGCTGCCGAGATTGGCGAGTACCTCGACGACCGGCTTCTCGGCGATCTGCGGATTGTCCTTGGCGAAATTGTTGAGGTTGGTGACATAGGCCTGATGATGCCGGTCGTGATGGATCTCCATCGTCTTGGCATCGATATGCGGCTCCAGCGCATTGGTGGGATAGGTCAGCGGATCGATCTTGAATGGTCCGGCCGGGGCCTGCGCCGTGGCCTGCGCGAACGCAGCGCGCGACGAGGCGGCGGCCGCAGCGATGCCGCCTGCTGCGATGATCAAATGGCGTCGGGACATCGAGGACATCGTGGTTCTCCGTGCTGGGAAAGCATCCTGATGTTAGGCCCGAGTTGTGAACGGGTTCCAACGAATCCCGATCACAATGCCGGGTCAAAACCGCGCATGCCGATCAGCGGAGATTGATTTGCGGCCGACCTCGGCAAACCAAAAAGGGCGGCCCCGGGGCCGCCCTTTTCGTAACAGTCGATTTGCCGGTCGATTGGCCTGGGCTTACTCGCCGGCAGCTTCGCGCGGTGCCGCAGCCTCGGTCTTCTGCGTGGCCTCGAGGTCCTCGCCGGTCGTCTGGTCGACGGCCTTCATCGACAGGCGGGTCTTGCCGCGATCGTCGAAGCCGAGCAGCTTGACCTTGACCTTGTCGCCTTCCTTGACGACGTCGGAGGTCTTCTGCACGCGGTTGGCCGCGAGCTGGCTGATGTGGACGAGGCCGTCCTTGGCGCCGAAGAAGTTCACGAACGCGCCGAACTCCATCACCTTGACGACGGTGCCCTCGTAGATCTGGCCGACCTCCGGATCGGAGGCGATCGACTTGATCCACTTGATCGCAGCCTTCATCGCCTCGCCATCGTTGGAGGCGACCTTCACGGTGCCGTCGTCCTCGATGTTGACCTTGGCGCCGGTCTTCTCGACGATCTCGCGGATCACCTTGCCGCCGGTGCCGATCACTTCGCGGATCTTGTCGGTGGCGATCTTGAAGGTCTCGATGCGCGGTGCGTATTCGCCGAGCTCGGCGCGCGCCGCGGTCAGCGCCTTGGCCATCTCGCCGAGGATGTGGATGCGCCCTTCCTTGGCCTGGCCAAGCGCAACCTTCATGATCTCCTCGGTGATGCCCTCGATCTTGATGTCCATCTGGAGCGAGGTGATGCCCTGGTCGGTGCCGGCGACCTTGAAGTCCATGTCGCCGAGATGATCCTCGTCACCGAGGATGTCCGACAGCACCGCGAAACGCTGACCTTCGAGGATCAGGCCCATGGCGATACCGGCGGTCGGCCGCTTCAGCGGCACGCCGGCGTCCATCAGCGACAGCGAGGCGCCGCAGACCGAAGCCATCGAGGACGAGCCGTTCGACTCGGTGATCTCGGAGACCACGCGGATCGTGTACGGGAACTCGTGGTGCGGCGGCAGCACCGGGTGGATCGCGCGCCAGGCGAGCTTGCCGTGGCCGATCTCGCGACGCTTGGTGCCGCCGAGGCGGCCGGTCTCGCCGACCGAGTAGGGCGGGAAGTTGTAGTGCAGCAGGAACGTTTCCTTGTAGGTCCCCGACAGTGCATCGATGTACTGCTCGTCCTCGCCGGTGCCGAGCGTGGTCACGACCATCGCCTGGGTTTCACCGCGGGTGAACAGCGCCGAGCCGTGGGCGCGCGGCAGCACGCCGGCTTCGGCGATGATGTTGCGCACGGTCTTGGCGTCGCGGCCGTCGATGCGCTTGCCGGTGTCGAGGATGTTCCAGCGAACGATCTTGGCTTCCAGTTCCTTGAACACGCCGGCGACGCGGAGCTTGTCGTATTTCGGCTCCTGGCCTTCCGGGAAGAAGTGCGCCAGCACCTTCTCCTTGACGGCGCCGACCGCGGCATAGCGTTCCTGCTTGACCGGGATCGCGTAGGCATTGCGGAGCTCCTGCTCGGCGATGCCGAGCATCTCCTTCTCGATCTCCGAATTGTCGATCGTGGTGACTTCGCGCGGCTCCTTGGCGGCCTTCTCGGCGAGCTCGATGATCGCGTTGATGACGGGCTGGAAGTGGCGGTGGCCGAACATGACCGCGCCGAGCATCACGTCTTCGTTGAGCTCCTTGGCTTCCGATTCCACCATCAGCACGGCGTCGGCGGTGCCGGCGACGACGAGATCGAGCTGGGTCTCGGTCATCTCGTCGAGCGTCGGGTTGAGCACGTATTCGTCATTGGCAAAGCCGACGCGCGCAGCGCCGATCGGGCCCTTGAACGGCGCGCCCGACAGGGTCAGGGCGGCGGAGGCGGCGACCAGCGAGACGATGTCCGGATCGTTCTCCATGTCGTGCGACAGGACGGTGACGATCACCTGGGTCTCGTTGCGCCAGCCGTCGACGAACAGCGGACGGATCGGGCGGTCGATCAGGCGGGAGACCAGCGTCTCCTTCTCGGTCGGACGGCCTTCGCGCTTGAAATAGCCGCCGGGAATGCGGCCGGCCGCGTAGGTCTTCTCCTGGTAGTCGACCGTGAGCGGCAGGAAGTCGACGCCTTCGCGCGGTGCCTTCGCCGCGACGACGGTGGCAAGCACCACGGTCTCGCCGTAGGTCGCCATCACGGCGCCGTCGGCCTGGCGGGCGATCTTGCCGGTTTCAAGTTTGAGGGGACGTCCACCCCAGTCGATCTCGACGGAATGCGTATTGAACATTTCGGTCTTCTTTCATGGTTTCACGAAAGCATGGCGCCCTGAAACACAAAGACCATGCCAAGACGGCGAGACACTGACACGCGGTTGCGATCAGTATCCGGCGATCCTGCCATGGTCCCTGGATTTCGGATGGCGTCCATCCTTTCGGTCATCTGGGCATCTTGCCCGGTCCAGCGGCCGGATTGCTGCTGGACGCTAGTTGGCATGGCACTATTGCCATGCTGCGCATGATCATCTTTCGGCAATTCGAAAGTCCGAGTTCGCGGACGACCATGCGAAAACGCGCGCGAACCCTCGCGCGCGTGCTTCTCAAATCAACGACGGATGTTGTGCTTTTCGAGCAGCGCCTTGTAGCGCGCCTCGTCCTTGCGCTTGATGTAGTCAAGCAGGGAGCGACGCGTCGACACGAGCTTCAGGAGGCCGCGGCGGGAATGGTTGTCCTTCACATGGCTCTTGAAGTGCTCGGTGAGGTTATTGATGCGTTCCGACAGGATCGCGACCTGAACCTCGGGCGAGCCGGTGTCGCCGGCTTTGTTGGCATTCGTCTTGATGACTTCCGCTTTGCGCTCTGCGGTAATCGACATCGTCAGTTACTTTCATGGTTGCGAGCCGGACCGGCAGTCAGTCCGTTCAGGTTGAACACGCGCTTGGGGATGAGTTCGCCATTGCCAATTTCGGCAAGCGCGAGAAGCCGGCCTGCCACCGTGACATAGACTGTGCCGCTGGTATTGGGCGCATCCCGTCCGCGCAACAAAACGGCCTGGCCCCTGTGGAGCCTTGCCGCATCAGCCCGTGTGACGGCCAGTGCCGGGATGTCGTCCAGCGCGGTCTCAACGGGCAAAAGCGCGTCGGCGAGGCTGCCCTCGCCAGACGCGGCTCTATTGCATAAAGCCTCCAACTGTTCCAGCGGAATCATGTCCCGTTCGGTAAACGGACCGACAAGGGTCCGCCGCAGGGCGCAGATATGGCCGAAACAGCCCAGAATCCGGCCCATATCGCGGGCCAGCGCCCGGACATAGGTTCCCTTGCCGCACTCGGCCTCGAACACGGAATGACCGTTATCTCCATGTTCCACAAGGGTTAATTCGTGGATCTCGACCGGGCGGGGCTTCAGTTCCACGGTCTCGCCGTCGCGCGCCAGGTCATAGGCCCGCTCGCCCTGCACCTTGATCGCCGAATATTGCGGCGGGATCTGCTCGATCACCCCGGTGAAGCGCGGCAAAAGCTCCCGGATCGAATCCGCGGTCGGCCGGCTCTCGCTGGTCCTGACCGGCCGCCCCTCGGTGTCGTCGGTGTCGCGCTCCTCGCCCCAGCACACCGTGAAGCGGTAGCGCTTGCGGCCGTCCATCACGAACGGCACCGTCTTGGTGGCCTCGCCCAGCGCGATCGGCAAGCCGCCGGAGGCGAGCGGATCGAGCGTGCCGGCGTGGCCGGCGCGCTTGGCCTGGAACAGGCGCTTGAGCACCGCGACCGCCTGCGTCGAGGTCATGCCGATCGGCTTGTCGAGCACCACCCAGCCGTGGACGTCGCGCTTGTCGCGGCGCGGCTGCTGGTTCTGCCTGCCCTGCTTCTGGCGCGGGTCGTTGTTGGTGCGGCGCGCATCGTCGCTGCGCTGGCCGGCAAAAGCATCCCGCTCAGCGTCGCGCGCGTCGGCATCCTTCGCGTCGATAACGCCGTTGGTCGTCATCACAGTCATCACTCGTCGTCCGAATCGGGTGCAAGGTCTCGCTGCACCGCAGGTGTCCGCAGTAGTTTCTCGATGCGCTCCGCCTCGTCGAACCGCTCGTCGACGCGGAAGCGAATGTCGGGTGCAAATTTCAGGTTGACGCGATGCGCGATCTCGCCGCGAAGGAACTTCTTGTTGCGCTCGAGCGCCGATATCACCGTGTCGGTGTCGCGGCCGCCGAGCGGCATCACATAGATCGTCGCGAGCTTCAGGTCCGGCGACATACGCACCTCGGGAACGGTGATGATGTGGCCTTCCAGATCGGGATCGTGGACCTCACCCTGTGACAGAATCTCGGCAACTGCATGGCGAACCGTTTCGCCGACGCGCAGCTGACGTTGCGATCCGCCGGGGCTGGAACTCTTCTTTTGACGGGGCATGACCTTCTTCCAAAACCGTCACGCCCGCAGGCCTTGGCCGCGGGCATCAATGTCTAGCTTTGCTTTCAATCAGACAATGCGCTGGTGGCCGGACCAAAGTCCGGCCGCGCAGTCGCATTTTCAGTTAAATGGACCCAACGCTTCGTAAGATTTGGACTTACAGAGAGCGCTGGATCGTCTCGATGCGGTAACACTCGATCACGTCGCCGACGCGCATGTCGCCGTAGTTCTCGAACGCCATGCCACACTCCTGGCCGGCGACCACTTCCTTCACTTCATCCTTGAAGCGCTTCAGCGTCGACAGCTTGCCTTCGTGCACCACCACGTTGTCGCGGATCAGGCGAACATTGGCGCCGCGTTCCACGGTGCCGTCGGTGACGCGGCAACCCGCGACCTTGCCGACCTTAGAAATGTTGAACACTTCCAGGATCTGCGCGTTGCCCAGCATGGTTTCGCGCAGCGTGGGCGCGAGCAGGCCGGACATCGCCTTTTTGATGTCATCCACGAGGTCGTAGATGATGTTGTAGTAGCGGATCTCGATGCCGTTGCGCTTGGCCGCGGCCGCCGCTTCCTTGTTGGCGCGGACCGAGAAGCCGATGATCGCGGCGTTGAAGCCTTCGGCGAGCGTGACGTCGGATTCCGAGATGCCGCCGACGCCTGCATGCAGGATGCGGGCGGCGACCTCGTCGGTGCCGAGCTTCTCGAGCGAGCCCAGGATCGCTTCCAGTGAGCCCTGCACGTCGGCCTTGACGATCAGCGGGAACTCCTTGCGGCCCGCGGTCTTGAGCTGCGACATCATCTGCTCGAGCGAGCCGCGCATGCCGGAAATCGAGGCAGCCGCGTTCTCGCGCTTCTGGTGCGCGCGGTAGCTCGTGACCTGGCGGGCGCGGGCTTCGTTCTCGACAACCGCGAGACGGTCGCCGGCTTCCGGCGGACCGTTGAAGCCGAGCACCTCGACCGGCACGGACGGACCGGCCTCTTCGAGATTCTCGCCCTGGTCGGAGATCAAGGCGCGGACACGGCCCATTTCGGCGCCGGCCACGATGATGTCGCCGATGCGCAGCGTGCCGCGCTGCACCAGCACGGTCGCGACCGGACCGCGGCCGCGATCGAGCTTGGCTTCGATCACGGTGCCTTCCGCCGGACGCTGCGAATTGGTCTTCAGGTCGAGGATTTCGGCCTGCAGCGCGATCATCTCGAGCAGCCGGTCGAGATTGGTCTTGTTCTTGGCCGAGACCTCGACGTCGACGACGTCGCCGCCGAGCGATTCGACCTGCACCTCGTGCTGGAGCAATTCGGTGCGCACGCGCTCGGGCCGCGCGTCCGGCTTGTCGATCTTGTTGATCGCCACGATCATCGGCACCTTGGCCGCCTTGGCGTGGTTGATCGCCTCGATCGTCTGCGGCATCACGCCGTCATCGGCCGCGACCACCAGCACGACGATGTCGGTGACCTTGGCGCCGCGGGCGCGCATCGCGGTGAACGCGGCGTGGCCGGGCGTATCGATGAAGGTGATCTTGGTGCCGCTCTCGGGCGACAGCACCTGATAGGCGCCGATATGCTGGGTGATGCCGCCGGCTTCGCCCGACACCACATTGGCATGGCGCAGCGCGTCGAGCAGCGAGGTCTTGCCGTGGTCGACATGGCCCATGACGGTGACCACGGGCGAACGCGGCTCGGTGTCGGTGGAATCGTCGACGACGTCGAACAGGCCTTCTTCCACGTCGGACGCGGCGACGCGCTTGACGGTGTGGCCGAGCTCTTCGGCGATCAGCTGCGCGGTGTCGGCATCGATCACGTCGGTGATCTTGTGCATCGCGCCCTGCTTCATCAGCATGCGGATGACATCGACCGCGCGCTCCGACATCCGGTTCGCGAGTTCCTGGATCGCGATCGCTTCCGGAATGACGACTTCGCGGATCAGCTTTTCCTTCTGCTCGTTTGCGGCGTGACCCTTCAGGCGCTGGGTACGGCGGCGGAACGAGGCGATCGAGCGCTCGCGCACGTCATCGGCGTTGAGCGCGGTGACGACGGTGAGGCGTCCGCGCTGCTTCTGCGGGCCGGGCTTGTGAGTGGTCTTCGGGGCCGCGACCGGACGCACGGCGCCGCCGGGGCGGCGCACCAGGCGCGGACCTTCGTCCTCGTCCGCCTCGGCGGCAACGGCCGGCGGCCGCCCCGGGGCAGCAGGCGTGCGCGCAGCAGGCGTCGTGGTCGTTGTCGGGCGGGCTGCGCCGGGCGCACGGGCGGCCGGAGCAGACGCAGGTGCGGCTCCGGCAGGCTTGGCGGGAGCAGCGGGCGCCGCACCGGGCTTGGCCTCGCCTTCGCCAAAGCGGCGCTTGGCCTCGACCTCGGCCTTGCGCTTGGCCTCTTCCTCGTGGCGATGGCGTTCCTCTTCCGCCTTGCGGCGGGCCTCGGCGGCCTCACGCTCGGCCTTCTCGGCAGCCTCGCGGACGGCGCGGCGCTTGGCTTCCTCTTCGGCTTGGCGGCGTTCTTCGATGTCGCGCTGCCGCGCGTCGGCGAGGGCGCTGGCACGCGCGGAACGCTCATCCTCGGTCAGGGTCGGCAGCACCACGCCGGAGCGGGTGTTACGCTGTTGCTGGCCGGGAGGCGGGCCCGAGGGGCGGCCGAGCGGCGGCTTGGCGGCGGGCGCCGCCGGCTTTGCAACCACGGGTTCCGGCGCATGCGCCTCGCCGGGGCCATCGCCACCGACGCGGCGCTTGCCGCGCTTCTCGACCACGACCTGCTTGGTCCGGCCGTGGCTGAAGCTCTGGCGCACGGTGCCCGTCTCGACGCGCGGCTTCAGCGACAACGTCTTGCTCGGGACACTCAAAGTCTTGTCGCCAGGGGTCTTGGTATCAACCATTCAGCAGTCCTAATCTCGTTTCGCTGTGCGTTTGCCGCACAAATCCTTCAACGTGTCGTCGTTTGCTGAGCATGACCGGTCGGAAAGACGGCGTCCGCCTTCCCGGATCACGCTCTGGAATTTCTGGCCGCTTCGGCGGTCTTGTCGTCGTCGGCCATCCGGTATCGGACCAGCATCTGGCAGCGCGACAGGAACGTCTTGCTCGCTGGGCCCGCGAGCAGCGCAGCATGTATCACATTTGACCGCCCAAGTGCCAAATCCAATTCTTCCGACGTCAAAACATTGACGACGGGGATTACCGGCGATTCACCACGTTTTTCGCCCCTTTGCCTGACGATCGCGTCCAATTTGCGGATTCCGTCCGCTGCGCCGTCGGAAGCGTGGATCAGGGCTGCAGTTTCGTTCCGGTTGAGTGCGTCCTCGACCTTGCCGAAGCCCGAAACGACCTGACCGGCCTTGGCGGCCATTGCCAGGGCCTCGGTGACGCTGCGCACCAGGAGGGTGTCGGTGTCGGTGGGGAGGGTCGGCGCGACGCGGACGTCGCGCTTGAATCCCTTGCTAAATTGGTGACGGCGGACCGCTTCCGCAACGCTGCGCCGCGATGCGGAAACCCATAATCCGCGGCCGGGCAGCTTGCGCTTCAGATCCGGGATCACCTCGCCCGTGGGCGCAATGACGAACCGGATCAGTTCGTCGATCGGACGCACCTCGCGGCTGACCGCGCACATCCGCGTGGTCGCGGACTTCTGCGTCCGCGGGCCATCGTCGAGATCGGGATCAGCCTGAGCCAGCATCCGTCGGGCATCTCCTTACGAAGCCGTCGTTTCTGCTTCGGCGGCCTCGGCCTCCTCGGCAGGCTTGGCGAGGTCGGCCTCGGTGATCCAGCCGGCCTTCAGACGGGCCTGCATGATCATGGCCTCGGCCTCGTCGCGCGAGATCTCGATGCCGTCGAGGAACCCGGCATGCTTGGTCGGCTCGCCGCCTTCCTTGCGCTCGGTCCAGCCGACCAGATCGTCGGTGGCGCAGCCGGCGAGATCCTCGACCGTCTTGACCTCGTTCTCGCCGAGCTTGACCAGCATCTTGCCGGTGATGCCGGGCACGTCCTTCATGGCGTCCTCGACGCCGAGTTCCTTGCGCTTGGCTTCCAGTTCCGCCTCGAGCTGTTCCAGATATTCGCGGGCGCGGGTCTGCAGCTCGTTGGCGGTCTCCTCGTCGAAACCCTCGATGCCGGCGAGTTCCTTGACGTCGACCAGCGCGAGTTCCTCGACCGAGGTGAAGCCTTCGGAGGCGAGCAGCTGGCCGACCACCTCGTCGACATTGAGTGCTTCCATGAACACGCGGGTCGAGTTCTCGAAGTCGGCCTGGCGGCGCTCCGACTCTTCCTGCTCGGTCAGGATGTCGATGTCCCAGCCGGTCAGCTGCGAGGCGAGGCGGACGTTCTGGCCGCGGCGGCCGATCGCTAGCGACAGCTGGTTGTTGGTGTCGGGAACCACGACCTCGATGCGCTCGCGGTCCTCGTCGATCACGACCTTGGCGACTTCAGCCGGCGCCAGCGCGTTGACGACGAAGGTTGCGATGTCGGGCGACCACGGGATGATGTCGATCTTCTCGCCCTGCAGCTCGTTCACCACGGCCTGCACGCGCGAGCCGCGCATGCCGACGCAGGCGCCGACCGGGTCAACCGAGGAATCGCGCGAGATCACGCCGATCTTGGCGCGCGAGCCCGGATCGCGGGCGACCGCCTTGATCTCGACGATGCCGTCGTAGATCTCCGGCACTTCCTGCGCGAACAGCTTCGCCATGAACTGCGGATGGGTGCGCGACAGGAAGATCTGCGGACCACGCGTCTCGCGGCGGACGTCGAAGATATAGGCGCGGACGCGGTCGCCGTTGCGGAACACCTCGCGCGGCAGCATCTCGTCGCGGCGCACGATCGCTTCGCCACGGCCGAGATCGACGATCACGCTGCCATATTCGACGCGCTTGACGATGCCGTTGACGATGTCGCCGATGCGATCCTTGAATTCCTGGTACTGCCGGTCGCGCTCGGCCTCGCGCACCTTCTGCACGATCACCTGCTTGGCCGACTGCGCGGCGATGCGGCCATATTCCAGCGGCGGCAGCGTGTCGGCGATGGTGTCGCCGACCTGGGCGCCCGGATTGGCGCGCTGCGCATCGTGCAGCGAAATCTGGTTGGAGGAGTTCTCGACGACGTCGACCACCAGCATGTGGCGGGTCAGCCGCAGCTCGCCCTTCTTGGCGTCGATCTCGGCATGGACGTCGGTCTCGCTGCCGTAGCGGGCACGCGCGGCCTTGGCGATGGCGTCTTCCATCGCCGCGATCACGATGGAGCGGTCGATCGACTTTTCGCGCGCAACTGCGTCTGCGATCTGCAGCAGTTCGAGTTTGTTGGCGCTGACTGCCATGGCTTAGTCTCCTTCGGATGGATCGATCTCGCCACGGCGCGCGCGCTCGGCCGCCAGGCGGTGCTTTTTGGTGTTGGTCGGGGCCGGCTTCTTGCCGGGCTTGTGAGCAGGCTTGTCACCAGGCTTGGGTTTCGGCTTCTGACTCTTCGCCGGGTCGCTCATCTTGGCGTGGGCCGGTTGCGGCGGCGCGAGGCCGAGTTCGCGGCGCAGCTCGCGCTCGGCGGCCTTGCCGCGGCGCATCGATTCCTCGATCAGCTCGTCGGTCAGCACCAGCCGCGCGTCCGAGATGTCCTCCATCACCAGGAGAACCTCGGCGTCCTCGTCGGGACGCGGATCGTCGCGCCTGATGCGCACCGCATCGCCCTCGACGCCGGCAAGCACGCCGCGGAACCGCTTGCGGCCCTGATGCGCCACCGCCATCTCGATCTTCACGAGATGCCCGGTGTAGCGCTCGAAGTCGGAGCGGCGCACCAGCGGGCGATCGATGCCGGGCGAAGAGATTTCCAGCCGGTAGGCGCGCTCGATCGGGTCGGCGACATCGAGCACCGGCGACAGCGCGCGCGAGATCGCCTCGCAATCCTCGAGCTGCATCGAGCCGTCGGGCCGCTCCGCCATGATCTGCACGGTGCAGCCGGCATCGCCCGAGACCTTGATGCGCACCAGGCGATAGCCCATGCCCTGCAGCACCGGGACCGCGACCGCGGCAACGCGCGCCGCGACCCCGGGCTCGACGACGAGACGCGGCTCGGCGAGCAGTTCGGTGTCCACGGGCGTGGCGGTCGGTTCGGTCATATCCAGTGTCAAAGGCTGTCTAAGGTCTAAAGGCTGCTGAGGTCTGTTGTGTTGTTCAGGTGGCCTTAAGGGGCCGCTAACGCTACCCAAACCGGACCCGGCCTCGCTGGGTCCCTGTCAGGTAATAAAAAAGAGCGGGTCCCGGGGGGCCCACTCTCCTACGCGATCGTATGAGATACCATAAGTTGCGCTGGATATAGCTCTTTTGCCCGGGTCGGGCAAGGCCCCTCGGGTCCGGCGGGAGGCGATTTTACGGCTCCCCGGATGCCGGATCGATCTAACCCTCCGTTTACGAACGGGACCATAGATTGCCGAAAATCGGCAGAAGTCGCCGGTTGGACAAGGCTCATGACGACAGCCCCTGCGCTGATTCCGGAACTCGACGACATCGTTCGCCGCGGCGACCCCAAGCGCCGCGCCGAGGCCGCGCGGCGGCTCGGCGAGCTGTTCCTGCAGGGCGCGGCGAGCTTCCGCCCCGACCATATCGACCTGTTCGACGGGGTGCTGACCAGCCTGGTGCCGCATGCCGAGCTTGCTGCGCGGGTCGATCTCGCCGAACGGCTCGCGCCCCTCGGCAACGCGCCGCGCCATCTGGTCGGGCAGCTCGCCCGCGACGACGAGGTCGCGATCGCGGGGCCGCTGCTGCGCCGATCGCCGGTGATTGACGAAAAGGTGCTGGTCGAGATCGCCAATGCCAAGGGCCAGGGCCATCTGCTCGCGATGGCCGAGCGGCCAAGGCTCTCGACTGCGCTGACCGACGTCCTTGTCCGCCGCGGCGATCGCGATGTGATCCGATGCGCGGCCGGCAATGCCGGCGCCGCGTTCTCGGATGCGTCCTTCGCGACGCTGGTGCGGCGCGCCGGCCAGGACGGCGTGCTGACGCTGCGGATCGGCCGCCGCGATGATCTTCCGCCCGAGCATCTGAAGGGCCTGCTCGCCGGCTCGATCGACGTGATCCGCCGCCGTCTACATGCCGTCGCCAAGCCGGAACGCCAGGCCGAGATCAAGCTGGCGATGAACGAGATCGAGGGCGTGATCGTTCAGGTCGAGGGCCGCGATTTCACGGCCGCGCAGCGCGCCATCCTGGCGCTGCATCGCGCCGGCGAATTGAACGAGGCCGCGGTGGCCGGCTTCGCAAAGGCCTTCAAATATGAGGAATGCGTGGCGGCGCTCGCCGCAATGGCCGGCGTGAAAATCGTCACGCTCGATCGCCTGGTCTCCGGCGACCGTTACGATCCGATCCTGATCGCCAGCAAGACGATCGGCTTCGAATGGCCGACCGTGCGCACCCTGATCCTGATGCGGCTCGGGCCGAACCGCGTGCCGTCTCCTGCCGATATCGAAGGTGCGCGGGTGAATTTCGTGCGCCTGATGCCGTCAACGGCGCAGCGCGTCGTGGAGTTCTGGAAGTCGCGCTAGTTCACGCTAACAGCTCTTGGCTCCGTCATCCTGAGGAGCGCCGCAGGCGCGTCTCGAAGGATGCACGGCCACAGTTGGGCCGTCGACCCTTCGAGACGCGCGTTCCGCGCTCCTCAGGGTGACGGGATCATCAAATACCTCCCAATCTCAAATCGTTCCGCTATGCTTTCCGCAAGGCGCGACACAGCGCCAACGGGGAGATCGCCATGCTGACGGACGCCGACATCCAATCGCACGCCGCGCGGATCCGCGACGACGGATACACCGTGATCGAGCGCGCCGCCTCGCCCGATTTGGTCGAGGGGTTGAAGGCGGCGGTGCTGAGAATCGAGCGCGAGCACAATCTCGCACCTGCCAGGACGTCGTTCGAAGGCTTCAAGACGCTGCGCATCAACAACCTCCTGACCTATGACGATCTGTTCTGGGAGGTGCCGCTGCATGACAACGTGCTGCCGGTGGTCGAACGCGTGCTGGACAGGGAATGCCTGCTGTCGTCGTTCTGCTCGCTGGTGCTCGGGCCCGGCCAGGAGGCGCAGCCGATTCACGAAGACACCCAATTGATCCCGTTGCCGCGGCCGCACATTCCGATCACGATCAATGCGATCTGGGCGCTGTCCGATTTCCGCGAGGATAACGGCGCGACGCGGATCATTCCGCGTAGCCACAAATTCGATTCGTCGCCCGAATACGGCAAGGAGTACGACGCGGTCACCGCGACCATGCCGGCCGGCAGCGTGATGTTGTTCGACAGCGCGCTGTGGCATGGCGGCGGCGCCAACAGCAGCGACGCAAGGCGCTTTGCCTTCTCCTGCGCCTATTGCTGGGGCTGGATGCGGCAGCAGGAGAACCTGCAGCTCGGCATTCCGCGCGAGACCGCGGCCCGCTTTCCGCGCCGCTTGCAGGAATTGTGCGGCTACAGCGTCTACAAGGGCCAGTTCGGCCACATCGACAATCACGATCCGATCGAACTGCTCGGCTGCGAGCGCGGCAAGCGGATGGTGTGGGAGGCGACCGACGTCAGGAAGGCGCGCCTGGCGGGGCAGTAATTCCCTTCGCCGTCATGGCCGGGACCGGGCATCACGAGGTGCTAAAGCCTGCGAAACCTCAAATACGCCGCCTTGCGCCCCTCGCGCTCGGCCTTGGCGCCGTAGCGCGTCATCGTGTAGTTCGGCCATGGTCGTTGCCAGTCGATCGCGCGCTCGGCGAGCCAGGCGAAGTCGGGCGAGCGCATCAGATGCGCCAGCGTCCAGGCGCAGTAGTCGTCGATATCGCTGACGAAGCGGAATTCGCCGCCCGGCGGCAGCCGCCGCGTCATGGCGACGACCGTTGCATCCTGCACGAAACGCCGCTTCCAATGCCGCCGCTTCGGCCAGGGATCGGGGTGAATCAGGTCGATGCGCGCAAGCGAGCGCGTCGGCGCCCAGGCCAGCAGTTCGGCCGCGTCGCCGGCGAACAGGCGGATATTGCCGATATTTAGCGCCTCGATCTGGGTAAGGATCTTCGCCATGCCGTTGACATAGGGCTCGCAGCCGATGAAGCCCGTGGTCGGAAAGGCCTGCGCCTCCGCGATCAAATGCTCGCCGCCGCCGAAGCCGATCTCGAGCCTGACATTCTCGGTGCCGTCATCGAACAACTCGGTCAGCGCCTCGGGCGCGGGCGCCGAGATGTCGACGGCCAGATGCGGCAGCAGAGTGTCGATCAGGTCGGCCTGATGCGGGCGCAGCTTGTGGCCCTTGCGCCGTCCGAAGAACGAGCCGCGCGCATGCGCCATCGTGCCGTCGTCGGTGGAATCGCGATCGCCGCGGTCGCCTGGAGCCGGTGTCATCGCAGCGTTTGATAGAGACGGTGGAGCAGCCGCGCGCGCGGCTCGATCGACGAGATGTAGAGCTGCTCGTAATGGGTATGCGCGCCCTTGCCGTCGACGCCGAGGCCGTCGAGGGTCGCGGTGTGCGGCGCCGTGAAATTGCCGTCGGAGCCGCCGCCGGTGAACACATCCGCCAGCTCGAAGCCGAGCTCGGCGGCCACCCCCTTGGCGTGCTCGTAGAGCGCGGCGCCGGCGTTGCTTTTCTCATAGGGCGGACGGTTCAATTCGCCCGATATCTTCACGCTGACGCCCTCGGTGCGTGAGGTGATCCCGAGGATCTTCGGCACCAGCTCGTCGGCGTCGGCCATGGTCGGCACGCGCATGTCGACTTCCGCATAGGCCTCTTCGGCGATCACGTTCGGCTTGGTGCCGCCGCGGACGACACCGACATTGACGGTGACGCCGCGCTTGAGATCGTTCATCGCCTCCAGCGCCTGGATCACATTGCCGAGTTCCCGGATCGCGCTGCGGCCGTCCTCGGGGCGCGTGCCGGCATGGGCCGGCGCGCCCTTGATGAACACGTCGAAGCGCGCAACGCCCTTGCGTCCGGTGACGATCTTGCCGCCATCGCGCGCCGGCTCCGTCACCAGCACGTATTTGGCCTTGCGGCCCTCGGCCTCGATCAGCGCCCGCGAGGTCGGGCTGCCGATCTCCTCGTCCGATACGTAGAGCTGGGTGATGCCGAGCGGCGGGCGCGCGCCGTCGGCGCAGACCTGCCTGAACGCATGATAGGCGAGATAGGCGCCGCCCTTCATGTCGTAGATGCCGGGGCCGAACGCGCTGTCGCCGTCGACCTTGAATGGTAACCGTTCGATGAATCCCATCGGATGGACTGTGTCGAGATGGCTCAGCACCAGGATGCCCGGCGCGTCCTGGCCCCAGGACGAGCGCGTCACCAGGTGATCGCCGCAGCCGTCGCGTCCCGCAATGCGCTCCACCGTGGCCGGCAGGTCGCGATAGCCCGACGCGACGAGATCGGCCAGCTTGTTGACCTGATCGGGCCGCTCCGTCGGAGATTCGATCTCGACCCAGCGGCGGATGCCGTCGAGAATCACGGCGGTTTCGAACGGATTGCTGGACATGCTGTTGTCGTCGCCTGTGAATTCGCTTTGTCATTGCGCGCACGCGCCAAAGCATGATCCGAAATCATGCTCAAACGAGGCGCTAGAGCGCGATGATGCTCAAGCTGAACTCATCGCGTTAGCGTACGCTGGAATGGCATATTCCAGATTTGACGATCGCTCAAACGGATATGGCTGAATCAGACCTGCTCGGCAGCCTCGCGCGCCGCTATCTGCTCGACCAGTTCGACGATGCTGCGGCGGAGCTTGGCGTCTGCAATCCGCGTGAAGGCGCGGGTCAGGGCCAGGCCCTCGGCGGTTGCCAGAAAATCGGAGACATAGGTCGGCGAGGCGCCCTCGCTGAAGCCGTCGGCGGTCTTGACCCCACTCGGGCCGCCGTCGAACAGGAAAGAAACCGGCACCTGCAGGATTTCGGAGATCTGCTGCAGCCGGCTGGCGCCGACGCGGTTGGTGCCCTTCTCGTATTTTTGCACCTGCTGGAACGTCAGGCCTAACGCCTCGCCCAGTTTCTCCTGGCTCATGCCGAGCATGATGCGTCGCATCCGGACGCGGCTGCCGACATATTTGTCAACAGGATTGGGCGCTTTAGTGGACATCTCCAACTCTCCTAAGGGATTGCGCGCCCGTGGATGAGGCAAGTTGGAAGTGGAGTATGCCTCAGGCGCCGGTGCCGTCAAATCCTGCAAGGAGGATCGGGACGAAATGCGGACAATTTGCGCAAAGGGGCTGACTTGGCTTGTGATTTCGCGTGGACCCGTACAATGCGAAGTGCACGGTCGATCTGTCAACTGGTGGAATCATACTGAGGTAAATTTCGACGTTTTTTCGGGTTCGCGACAACCGGCGATATGCAGCCGTCAGGCTTTTCGCCTCACAAACCGCCGCCGCAATACGAACGCCAGGGCTGTGATCACAATCACAGCGGCGGGGATGTTCCCGACACGCGCATAGATCGTCGGCGCGATGGCCACCGGCAGGCCGGCATCGAGCACGCCTTCGATGCCGAGCCCGAGTTGTGCAACGATCCGGCCGACGGGGTCGATGACGGCCGAGATACCCGTATTTGCGGCGCGGACCATCGGCAGGCCTTCCTCGATGGTGCGCAGCCGGGCCTGTTGCAGGTGCTGGTAAGGGCCGGTCGAGATTCCGAACCATCCGTCATTGGTGACATTGACGATCCAGCCGGGACGATCGTCGCGGCTCACGACGTTGCCGGGAAAGATCGCCTCGTAGCAGATCAGGGGCAGGGCGCGCGGTGCATTCGGAATATCGAGCGTACGGCGGATCGTGCCGGGAATGTAGCCGCCCTGCACCTTGGTGAGCTGCACGAAGCCGACCTTCTCCATCCAGTCCTGGAACGGCAGATATTCTCCGAACGGGACAAGATGCAGCTTGTCGTAGACCGCAAGCACGCTGCCGTCGTGGTCGATGACGTAGATGGAATTATAGGCGCGCGTCACGCGGACGCCGGGCGGCAGATCGGGCGCGCGCACCGAACCGGTGATCAGCACGGTTCCCTTCGGCAGCAGGTCGGCGATCTGCGCCATCGCGTCGGCTTCCTTGGTCAGGAAGAACGGAAACGCGGATTCCGGCCAGATCAGGATGGTGGCATCCTTCACGCCGGTGGCGTGCGGCCCGGAGGCGCGATCCGACAGGGTGAGATATTTCTGCATCACCGCCGCCTTGGCGGAGTAGTTGAACTTGGCATCCTGCTGCAAATCGGGCTGCATGATGCGCAGCTTGACGCCGTCGACCATCCTGGTCGGCTGCTGCGCGAGGCGGACCACGCCGAACGCCAGCATCGCTGCCAGCACCAGCACCGCGGCCACCGGCGCGCGCCACGGCTTGCGGCCGCGCGAGGCGCCGTCGATCAGCACGGCCGGGCTTGCGAAGATCGCGACGGCCAGGAACGTCATGCCCCACAGCCCGATCAGCGACGCAGCCTGGGCCAGCGCCAGCGGCTCGGTCAGTGCGTAGCCGAACCCATTCCACGGAAAGCCGCTGAGGAGATGGCCGCGCAGCCATTCCGAAATCGTCAGGCTGACCGCGAGCGCCAGCACGCGCGAGGCGTCGCGCGGCCAGATCAGCCGCGCCAGCGCGAAGCCGAAGGCGGTGAACAAAGCGAGATAAGCAGGCAGGCCGAGCACCGCGAACGGAGTCAGCCAGGCGAAGGTGTCCGCGTCGACGAAGAAGGCGTAGCCGATCCAGTACAGTCCCGGCACGAAATAGCCGAGGCCGAACCAGAAGCCGGACAGCGCCGCGGCAGGCAGACCGCGCCAGCGGCCGGCCGCGCTGCCGTCGATCAGCCAGACCGCGATGGAAAAGGTGAGAAACAGAACCGGCCAGGCGTTGAACGGCGCCATCGCCAGCGCAGACAGCGCGCCGGCCGTGAGCGCGAGGACGGCGCGTTTCCATCCCCAGGTCAGGATGATTGCAAGGCCGATCGATCGGAGCTTGTCGGACAGCCTCACTGCGGACCGGCTCCCTCGCCGGGCGGCGGCATGTTGTCATTCGCCTGCGGGTTTCCGGAGTCCGGCGCCTGCTCGCGGCGCCGCTCGCGCTCCTTGCGCGGCGTCGGCCGTTCCTTGCGCGCGGTGATGCGCACGCGCTTGACCCGCCGCGGATCGGCGTCGAGCACCTCGACCTCGTAGTTGCCGGGTCCCGAAATCACCTCGCCGCGCACCGGCAGGCGCCCGACGAACGATACGAGGTAGCCGCCGAGCGTCTCGACCTCCTCGCCGGCATCGCCGATCACGAAGTCCTCGCCGATCACCGAGCGGACATCGTCGAGGCTGGCGCGCGCATCGGCGATGAAGGAATTGTCCGGCTGGCGCACGATCGACGGCGGCTCGTCGGAATCGTGTTCGTCGTCGATCTCGCCGACGATCTGCTCGACGATATCCTCGATCGACACCAGCCCGTCGGTGCCGCCATATTCGTCGACCACCAGTGCGAGATGGATCCGCGAGGCCTGCATCTGCGCCAGCAGGTCGATCGCGCGCATCGATGGCGGGATATAGAGCAGCTTGCGGATGATGTTGGCTTCCGACAGCGGCAGCGCGAGATCGACGCTGCGCAGATCGAGCCCGGCCGGGAACGGCTTCTTGCGCTTCGTCTTGGTCGCGTCGGTGACGCGGGCTCTCGCGGTCATGAAGGCGAGCAGGTCGCGGATGTGCACCATGCCCTCGGGGTCGTCGAGGGTTTCGTTGTAGACGACGAGCCGCGAATGCGCCGCGCTCTCGAACAGGCTCATCAATTCGCCGAGGGGAATGTCGCGCTTGACCGCGACGATGTCGGCGCGGTGCACCATGACGTCGGCGATCCGCCGCTCGTTCAGCGACAGGATGTTGCGCAGCATGGTGCGCTCGATCGCCGAGAAGCCGACATCGTCCGGCGTCGAGGCGTCGAGCACCACTTGCAAATCGTCGCGCACGGAGCCGGCCTTCCAGCCGAACAGGGTACGGATCGCGCGAACCAGCCAGCCCTCGGCCGCCGGGCGCTGCACCTCGCCCTCGTGCACCACGGCGGGCAGGTTGCTCACGTTGCGCGGGTTGTCGTGGGTCGGTTCGGAATCCGGCATGTCAGGCGATCCGATCCGCATAGGGGTCGGGAATGCCGAGGGAAGAGAGGATCTCGCGCTCGAGCGCCTCCATGTCCTCGGCATCGTCGTCGTTCTCGTGGTCGTAACCGATCAGGTGCAGGAAGCCATGCACCGCGAGATGGCTCAAATGATGGTCGAACGGCTTCTGCTCTTCATCGGCTTCCCGCCGCGTCGTCTGATAGGCGATCGCGATATCGCCGAGCATGCGCGGGGCATCGTCGGCTCCGCCGGCGCCTTCCGGCTGCAGCGCCGGAAACGACAGCACGTTGGTCGGCTTGTCGATGCTGCGCCAGTTGGCGTTCAGGGTGCGGATACCGGCATCGTCGGTCAGCATCACCGCAAGCTCGGCGTCGGCGACATCGGCATCGGCGATTTCGGCGGCAGCCTCGATGGCGCGGTGGATCACCGCGTCGGCACTGGGCTCGGCCTGCCAGCATTCGGCGGTGACGAGAACCTCGGTTGCAGGAAAAGCAGACACGTTGGTTTCAAAATCTGCGTTATGGCCGGATCCCGCGTCGTGCGGGCTCGCGGCCGAAGCTATTGGTCTCAAGATCTGGCGTTTGCCGGCTTTTGCGGCAATCCCTCATAGGCGGCCACGATGCGCGCCACCAATTCATGGCGGATGACGTCCTCGGCCTTGAAATGCACCTGCGCGATGCCCTCGACGCCGTCGAGCAGCTTCACGGCTTCCGTGAGCCCCGAGGCCTGGCCGTGCGGCAGGTCGACCTGCGACGGATCGCCGGTGACGATCATCCGGCTGTTCTCGCCGAGACGCGTCAAAAACATCTTCATCTGCATCGTCGTGGTGTTCTGCGCCTCGTCGAGGATGATGGCGGCATTGGTCAGGGTGCGGCCGCGCATGAAGGCGAGCGGGGCGATCTCGATCTCGTTGCCCTGCAGCGCGCGCTCGACGACGCGGGCGTCCATCAGATCGTACAGCGCGTCATAGATCGGGCGCAGATACGGATCGACCTTCTCCTTGAGGTCGCCGGGCAGGAAGCCGAGCCGCTCGCCGGCTTCCACCGCGGGCCGCGTCAGGATGATGCGATCGACCTCCTTGCGCTCGAACAACTGCGCGGCATGGGCGACCGCGAGCCAGGTCTTGCCGGTGCCGGCCGGGCCGATGCCGAACACCAGTTCATGCCGCTTCAGCGCGCGGATGTAGGAATCCTGCGCTGCGGTGCGGGCGCGGACGGGGCGCTTGCGCAGATTGATGGTCTCGAAGGTCGGCTTGGCGGTCTTGTTGTCGAATTCGAACAGCGAGCCCTGCGCGATCACCGCGCGGATCGCGCCTTCGACCTCGCCCTGATCGAGGTCGTGTCCTTCGACGGCCTGCGCGTAGAGCGTCTCCAGCACGCGCCGCGCCGCGTCGCAGCCGTCGCGGGAGCCTGCGATGGTGAGATGATTGCCGCGGGAATCGACCACGACGCCGAGCCGCCGCTCGATCAGCGCCAGATTTTGTCCGTAGGGGCCGACCAGCGCGGATGCCGCGCGGTTGTCGTCGAAATCGATGACGACCTGAGTTTCAGGGGGCCGGGTCTCGGGTGGCATTTGCATGTCGCGGTCAGGTTTGCGGCTGGGAGCGAGCGAAGACGAATCCGATGCGCTTTTGGGCAAGGATTTCAGGCTCCAATGGTCTGCGAAATGAGGCCGGGCGCGGGTCGCGGCGCGAGCTCGCCGATCAGGCTGTAGCGCTCGAGGCTGTCGATCCGCACCGGGAGGACCTGGCCGATGATGTCGGGCGACGCCATCACATGGGCGGGCTGCAGATAGGCGGTGCGGCCGACGATCTGGCCCGGATTGCGCGCGGCGCGCTCGAACAGCACATCGACCGTTGTGCCAATCGCAGCCCGGTTGAAGGCCGATTGCTGGCTGTCGATCAATTCCTGAAGCCGCCCCAAGCGCTCGTCCATCTCGGCTGCTGACACTGTCTCCCGCATCTCCGCCGCCGGCGTGCCCGGCCGTGGCGAATACTTGAATGAATACGCCGCAGCGTATCCGATTTGCGTGACAAGCGCGAGGGTGGCGGAAAATTCTTCCGCGGTCTCTCCGGGGAAGCCCACGATAAAATCTGATGAAAAAGCAATGTCTTGCCGCGCGGCGCGGAACCGGTCGATGACGCGCCGGTAGTCATCGGCGGTATGTTTGCGGTTCATGGCGGCAAGGATCCGGTCCGCCCCCGATTGCACCGGCAGGTGCACGAACGGCATCAGTTCGGGCAAATCGCGATGGGCCGCGATCAGGGCGTCGTCGACGTCGCGCGGATGGCTGGTCGAATAGCGCAGCCGCGTGACGCCGGGAATTGTGGCCAGCCGCTGCAACAATTTGCCGAGCGGCCAGACGCGGCCGTCGGGGCCTTCGCCGTGATAGGCGTTGACGTTCTGCCCGATCAGCGTGAATTCGCGCACGCCATTGTCGGCGAGCTGCTTCACATCGTCGATGATCCTGGCGACCGGGCGCGAGACTTCCGCGCCGCGGGTATAAGGCACCACGCAGAAGGTGCAGAACTTGTCGCAGCCCTCCTGCACCGTGACGAAGGCGGAGATGCCGCGGGCGCGGATCGCATCCGGCTTCGGCTGCGGCAAGAAGCCGAACTTGTCCTCGACCGGGAATTCCGTTTCCAGCGCGCGGCCGTTTTGTTTGGCGCGCTTCAAAAGCTCGGGCAGATGATGATAGCTCTGCGGCCCGACCACGATGTCGACGGTCGGCGCGCGATGGATGATCTCGGCGCCTTCGGCCTGCGCGACGCAGCCGGCGACCGCGATCTTCATCTCGCGGCCCGCCCGCGCGGCCTCATCCTTGGCGACGCGCAGCCGCCCGAGCTCGGAATAGACTTTCTCCGACGCCTTCTCGCGGATGTGGCAGGTGTTGAGGATCACCAGGTCGGCGTCTTCGGCGCTCGCGGTCTCGACAAAGCCTTCGCCGGCCAGCGTGTCCGCCATGCGTTGCGCATCGTAGACATTCATCTGGCAGCCATAGGACTTGATGTGCAGCTTGCGCGGCGTCGTCATGGAACCCTGAGAGCGAAAAATGGAAACGGCGCCATCGGGGCGCCGAGGCTGAAATATAGCTTAAACCGGGGAAAATCCAGCGATCGAGCCGTGTTTTTGGCCGGCCTGGGCGATCAAATCGGGCAATTGGCGCATATCGGCGAAGGTTACGGCCGCGCCGGCCTGGCGCAACATCCCCTCATGTTCCGCCGTGCAGTGGCTGCCGCCATAAAAACCGAGCACAGTCATCCCGGCGGCGCGGGCGCCGGTGACGCCGGCCACGCTGTCCTCGATCACGACGCAGCGCGCGGGGGCGGCGCCCATCTGCGTGGCCGCGAACAGGAAGAGATCGGGCGCCGGCTTGCCGCGCTTGACCTGGGTGGCGGAGAAAATATGCGGCGCGAGCTGGTCGTAGAGCCCGGCGCAGGTCAGGCCGTGATGGATCTTTTCCGGCGTGCCGCTCGACGCCACGCATTTCGGTAAGCCGAGCGCGGCGATCGCCTCGCCGACATGCGCGATGGCGCTGAGATCGTCGGCATAGAAGCTCAGCGTCGCATGCTTGACCTCGGCCTCGAAGGTCTCGGGCAGCGCGCGGCCGATCTCGCTCTCGACGATGCGCCGCGCCTCGCGGTCGGACACGCCGAGGAAGCGCTTCAGCACGCCGTCAGGCGTAATCGGAAAGCCGTGACGCGTCAGCGTTTCCGCATGCGCGCGACAGGAGATCACCTCGCTGTCGACCAGCACGCCGTCGCAATCGAAGATGACGAGATCGAATGTCATGGTCGGGTGACGCGTTCCCGCACGCGTCTAAAGCGCGATGAGATCAGGTTGAATCATTATCGCGCTTTAGCTCCTTGTCTGAGTATGATCTTTTCGGAAAACCGCTTCGCACTTTTCCGGATCATGCTTTAGGACTTGCTGTCTTCGTCGAGCGGGACGCAATACAGCTCGAGACGATGATCGACCAGCTTGTAGCCGAGCTTGCGCGCGATCTCGGCCTGCAGCTTCTCGATTTCCTCGGAGGTGAACTCGATCACCTTGCCGTCGCGCAGATTGATCAGATGGTCGTGATGGCTCTCCGGCATCTGCTCGTAGCGCGCGCGGCCCTCGCGAAAGTCGTGGCGCTCGATGATGCCGGCATCCTCGAACAACTTGACGGTGCGATAGACGGTCGAGATCGATATCTTGTCGTCGACCGCAACGCAGCGGCGGTAGAGCTCCTCGACGTCGGGGTGATCCATGGCCTCCGCCAGCACGCGTGCGATCACGCGGCGCTGTTCGGTCATGCGCATGCCGGTCGCGGCGCAGCGCGCCTCGATGCCGGTATTCTTCTGCGCAGGCGTGATTTTCACCGTCGTCATGGGTCCTTGGCAGGTCCTTGGCCAGTCCTTGGGCCTTGGATGGCAGAGCAGGGCGCTGTTCTGCCATCGCCCCGATGTTACGACAAGTCGCGCCGCATCAGAAGCGCGTTCAAATGTTCCCCGCCGGGCTGCTTGTAATAGCGTTCGCGGCGGCCGATCACGCCGAATCCGGCCCTTTCATAGAGGCGTCGTGCCGGCTGATTGTTCTCTTCCACCTCGAGGAAGATGGTGCGGATGCCGCGGCCGGCAAGATGGCCGAGATGGGTCAGCAGCAGGTCGCGCGACAGGCCGCGCCCGCGCTGATTGGAATCGATCGCAATCGACAGGATTTCCGCCTCATCCGCCGCCATCCGCGACACGGCAAAGCCGATCACCCTGCGGCCCTGGCGCAGCCGGTGCACCAGCGTGTTGCGCTCGGTCAGCATTGTCTCGAATTCGCCTTCGCCCCAGCCGCGATGAAACGACGCGCCATGCAACTGGGCGAGCCGCGCCGCATCACGCAGCGATGCGGGCTCGACCGCGGGCGGACCGCCGCCCCACCATCGTGACAGCAAGCCGATCATGTCGATCGCGGCACGCTGATTTCGAGCCGGTCCTTCGGCGGCTTGGCGTCGGGCGCGCGCAGATAGAACGGCCGCGGCGGCGCGGTTTCAGGATCCACGGCCGCGCCGATCCAGGCGACCCAGGTAATATCGGGCGCGGGCTGCCGGTCGACCTTGACCGGCGGTGCGGCGTCGGCGGGCCAGCGTTCGGCGAGGATATTGGCGGCGTTGCCGACCAGATGCAGCGCGCCGTGTTGGGAGGCCTCGAGCGCTTCCGCAATCGGCGCCACCTTCGGCTTGATGATCGGGCTGCCGTCGCCGCCGACCAGCTGGAAATAGATGTGATCGTGCCGCGCATCGATCGCCGACAGGATCGCAGAGGCGCCGTTCTCGGCGACCACAGGCGCGGCGTAGGCGGCGAGCGTCGACAGTCCGACCACCGGCTTTTCCGCGGCCAGCGCCAGGCCGCGCGCCGCCGAGAGGCCGACGCGTAGGCCCGTGAAACTGCCGGGGCCGGTGGTGACGGCGATGCGGTCGAGCCCGGCAAAGCCGATGCCGCTCTCCTTCATCACCCGAGCGATCAGCGGCATCAGCGCCTCGGCATGGCCGCGCTGCATCGCCTGCGATTCAATGGCGATTGTATTGCCGGAGGTGGTGTCGAGCACCGCCGCGGAGCAGGCGTCGAGCGCCGTATCGATGGCGAGAATCATCATGGGAGGGCGAATAGCGAATAGGGAATGGCGAACAGGGGTCCAGCGGAGAATGCTATTCGCGATTCGCCACTCGCCATTCGCCGCTCCATCACATCGGCCGGACTTCCTGCACGTCGGGCACGAAGTGCCGGAGCAGGTTCTGGATGCCGTGTTGCAGGGTTGCGGTCGATGACGGGCAGCCGGCGCAGGAGCCCTTCATGTTGAGGTAGACGATGCCGTCCTTGAAGCCGCGGAAGGTGATGTCGCCGCCGTCATTGGCGACCGCGGGGCGCACGCGGGTCTCGATCAGGTCCTTGATCTGCTCGACCGTCTCGGCGTCGGCCTCGTCGAAGAACTCGTCTTCCTCATC
Source organism: Bradyrhizobium ferriligni (assembly GCF_056837965.1). Taxonomy (NCBI): domain Bacteria; kingdom Pseudomonadati; phylum Pseudomonadota; class Alphaproteobacteria; order Hyphomicrobiales; family Nitrobacteraceae; genus Bradyrhizobium; species Bradyrhizobium ferriligni. Next base: position 5,143 of record NZ_JBXEJO010000024.1, on the reverse strand, counting down.
GCGCGCGTCGTCGCTGGCCGCGGTGCCGTCGGCGAGCAGCGGCGCACCGGACATGTAGTGCTCCATGATGGCGCCGAGGATCGCGGGCTTGAGGTGCTGCCAGTCGCCGTCCGCCTTGGTCACGGTGATGAAGTCGCCGCCGTAGAACACGCCGGTGACGCCGGATACGGCGAACAGCCGTTCGGCGAGCGGCGAGCGTGCGGCGGATTCGGGCGAGGAGAATTCCATGGTGCCGCTGTCGAGCACCATGCGGCCCGGGATGAATTTCAGCGTGGCGGGATTCGGCGTGGCTTCGGTCTGAATGAACATTTGCTGTCTCCGGCGTCGCCGGTTCAAGGCCGGCGCGTTGGGTTCCATTATAGCGTTTTCGAGCGAAGTGACACCGGTTCGCGAAGAAAACGCGTCAAATCAAGGAGTCAGATGGCAACTAAAAAGCCCGCGATCAAGCCGCAAAACCGCGGTTCCAGGCGCATACCCATGCCCGGAAGCGGGTCCGGGGCCGGTAACGGGCTAGGACAGGGCGTCGATCTCGGCGTCGGTCAGGCCGCCCGGCACGATGGTCACCGGGATCGGGAATGCCCCCATGGTCTTGGCCATGGTGGTGATGATCGGCCCGGGCCCCTCGGCGCCCGGATTGGCGGCCAGCACCAGCGCTGCGATATCGACGTCCTTGTCGATCACGTCGAGGATCTGCTCGATCGGGTCGCCCTCGCGAATCACCCGCTCCGGGGTGATCGCGGCGATGCCGTTGGCGCGGCCGGCGGCGCGGTCGAGCGCCTCGTTGGCGGCTTCCTCGGCCTCCGCGCGCATGATGTCGGCGACCCCGAGCCATTGCTGGTTCTGGTCTTCGGTCTCGATCACCCGCAGCATCACGACGCCGCCGCCGACCCGGATCGCCCACCGGCTGGCGTAATAGACCGCGCGGTCCCATTCCGCAGTGTCGTCAACGATGACGAGGCATTTCGGCTTGTGACCTGACTCGTAGCTGCGTCGCTGGGCGGTCATGCATGTCCCGGTGCTGAACCAAACCAACCCATGGTGCCATACTCCCTCGCCGTTTGGGAGAGGGAGCGCGCAGTTCCTGCCTTGCGCGTCAGCGCGGGCGGATGAAGCCGACGATATCCTTGGTGATGCGCATGGTCTCGTCGGCGATGCCGCGGGCGCGGTTGGCGCCGTCGGCGAGGACCGCGTCGACATGGCCGGGATCGGCGACCAGCTTCTTCATCTCGGAGGCGATCGGCGCCAGTTTCGCGACGCAAACCTCGACCAGCGCGTTCTTGAAGCTGGAAAACTGCCCGCCGCCGAACTGCGTCAGCACCTCCTGCTTGGAGATGCCGGCCAGCGCCGCGTAGATGCCGACCAGGTTATCGGCCTCGGGGCGGGTTTCGAGACCCTTCTCCTCCGACGACAGCGGCTCCGGATCGGTCTTCGCCTTGCGGATCTTCTGCGCGATGGTGTCGGCGTCGTCGGTGAGGTTGATGCGCGAATTGTCCGACGCATCCGACTTCGACATCTTCTTGGTGCCGTCGCGCAGGCTCATCACCCGCGTCGCCGGCCCCGTGATCAGCGGCTCGGGCTGCGGGAAGAACAGGCCGTCGGCAAAGCCATGACCACGAATTGAATCGCCGAAATCGTTGTTGAACTTCTGCGCGATGTCGCGGGACAGCTCCAGATGCTGCTTCTGGTCCTCGCCGACCGGCACATGGGTGGCGCGGTACAGCAGGATGTCGGCGGCCATCAGCACCGGATAGTCGTAGAGGCCGATGGAGGCGTTCTCGCGGTCCTTGCCGGCCTTCTCCTTGAACTGCGTCATGCGGTTCAGCCAGCCGATCCGCGCGACGCAGTTGAAGATCCAGGTCAGCTCGGCATGGCCGGCGATCTGGCTCTGGTTGAACACGATGTGCTTCTTGGCATCGATGCCGGCGGCGATGAAGGCCGCGGTGACCTCGCGGGTGTTGCGGGCGAGCTCAGCCGGGCCGCCCCAGACCTCGACGCCCTGCGTAATCGCATGCATGTCGACGACGCAATAGATGCAGTTGTGGGTCTGCTGCATCTTCACGAAGTTGACGATGGCGCCGAGGTAGTTGCCGAGGTGCAGATTGCCCGTCGGCTGGACGCCTGAGAAAACCCGTTCAACGAACGCCATGGTCTAATTCCCGGAAATGGCTAGTTTTGCCGCGTCGTTTGCCACTTAAGCTCCGCGCGCGCAAGTCAGGCGGGGCGCCTTTGCCGGACGGCGTTAATCGCCTCGCGCCAGCCGGTGACGCCGAAAAGCTGCAAGAACAGCCCGTAACCGGCGATGCCTGAGGCAATCAGCACGAGCAGGGAGGCCGCCTGCACGAAACCGTGGCTGCCGGCGGACGGCAGCGCGCCCTCCGCGAGCCAGAGCAGGGCGCCCATCGCGAGCGCCGCGGCCAGGATGCGCGGCAGCCGGCGGCGCGCATCGGCATCGATCGAGAAGCCGAAGGTCGCGGCCCCCTTGCGGATCAGTGCCAGTGCGTTGCTCCAGGCGCCGAGCGCGATGCCTGCGGCAATTCCGCTCGCACCGAAGATCTGGCCGAGCAGGAAGGCCGCCGCGATCGCCACCACGACCGCTTTCAGCGTTGCGAGCAGCGGCGTCAGCGTGTCCTCGCGCGCAAAGAATGCCGGCGACAGCGCCTTCACCAGCACATGCGCCGGCAAGGCCAGCGTCAGCCAGGTCAAGGCTTGCGCGGTTGCCGCGCTATCCTGGGCGGTGAACGCGCCGTGCTCGAACAGCATCCGCACGATCGGCTCGCTCAGCACCATCAGGCCGAGCGTCGCCGGCAGCGCCAGCCCGACCGCGAGCTCGAGGGCACGCGATTCCGCATGCGCGATCGCGCTGGATTCGCCGCTGCGCACGGCGCGCGTCATCTCCGGGATCAGCACCGTGCCCATGGCGACGCCGACGATGCCGAGCGGCAGCTCGAGCAGGCGGTTGGCGAAATAGAGCCAGGACACCGCCGATGGCGAGGTCGATGCGATCACCGCGCCTGCCACCATCAGCCATTGCGGCGCGCTGCTCGCGACCATGCCCGGGACCGCGCGGCCGAGAAAGCGGCGCATGTCAGGATCGAAGGACACGCTGAGCGGCGAAGCGAGTTTCGCGCCGCGCAGCGCCAGCATCGACAGTTGCAGGAAGCCGGCGATGCCGATCGTCGCCGCCATGACAATCGCCGCCTGCGCCGGCTCCTGCTGCCGCACCAGCAGCACGGCCATCACTGATATCAGCGCGATGTTGAACAACAGTGGCGAGAACGCGGTCAGCGCGAAACGTCCCTGGGCGCTGAGCAACGCCATCATCACGGTGACCGGGCCGGCGAAGGCGAGATAGGGCAGCATCAGCCTCGCGTCGTCGACGGCGAATTGCAGCGTGTCGCGGCCGACGAACCCCGGCGCGATCGCCGCGATCACCAGCGGCATCAGCACGCCGATGACGAGCGCGGCCGCGATCACGGCGGCGCTGATGGTGCCGAGCACGCGGCCGGCAAAGGCGGTTGCCGCGTCCAGGCCGCCGGCATCGCGCGCCTTCAGCCAGGCCGGCACCAAAGCGGCATTCAGTCCACCCTCGGCCAGCAGCCGTCGCACCACATTCACAAGCTGGAACGCCGCCAGGAACGCATCCGCCACCGGCCCCGCACCAAGCAGCGCCGCGATCACGGAATCGCGCACGAAGCCGAGCAGTCGCGAGGCCAGCGTTCCCGAGGAGACGGTGAGGAAGGAGCGGAACATGAGGTCTGTATAGCAGTAGCGCGCTTTGCTGCCAGCGGCACTCTAACGGACCCGTCATCCTGAGGTGCGAGCGCAGCGAGCCTCGAAGGATGAATCGGCCAGAGTGGGGCCGCGCATCCTTCGAGACGCGCGTTCCGCGCTCCTCAGGATGACGGAACGTAGAGCTCGGGATGACGGAACGTAGAGCTTCCCTTGCTGCCCCGAGGCCGAACGTGATAGGCCGCCACTCTTGTTGGGTGGCGTTAACACAGGGCAGGTCTATGGCTGACGCAAAATACGACGTTCTTGGGATCGGCAACGCGATCTTCGACGTGCTGGTGCAGACCGACGAGGGGTTCCTTGCCCGTCACGGCATGACCAAGGGCTCGATGCAACTGATCGACGAGGCGCGGGCCACCGCGATCTACGGCGACATGGGCGTGGCGACCGAGATGTCGGGCGGCTCGGCTGCCAACACCATCGTCGGCGTCGGCAGTCTCGGCGCCCGCGCCGCCTATGTCGGCAAGGTCAAGGACGACCAGATCGGCAAGCTCTACGTCCACGACATCCGCGCCGCCGGCGTCGCCTTCGACACCGCGCCGGCCAGGACCGGCCCGGCCACCGGCTGCTCCTACATCCTGGTGACGCCGGACGGCGAGCGCACCATGAACACCTATCTCGGCGCCGCGCAGGACCTGACGCCGGACGATATCGATCCGGCCCAGATCGCGGCCGCCGGCATCATCTATCTCGAGGGCTATCTCTGGGATCCGAAGAACGCCAAGGACGCTTTCGTGAAGGCGGCTGATATCGCGCATGGCGCTGGCCGCCAGGTCGCGCTGACGCTGTCGGATTCGTTCTGCGTCGATCGCTACCGCGACGAATTCCTTGACCTGATGCGCAAGGGCATCGTGGATCTGGTGTTCGCCAACGAGTCCGAGCTGCACTCGCTGTACCAGACCTCGGATTTCGACACCGCGCTGAAGCAGTTCGGCAAGGACACCAAGCTCGGCGTCGTCACCCGCAGTGAGAAGGGCTGCGTCGTGATCTCCGGCGACAGCGTCGTCGCGGCGCCCGCCTCGCCGATCGACAGGCTGGTCGACACCACCGGCGCCGGCGACCTGTTCGCCGCCGGCTTCCTGGTCGGTCTCGTGCGCAATGTCGGCCATGAGAATGCCGGCCGGCTCGGCGCGCTCGCCGCCGCCGAGGTGATCCAGCACATCGGCGCCCGGCCGCTGGTGTCGCTGCAGGATCTGGCGAAGCAGCAGGGGCTGCTGGTTTAAGGGCGCCGCTGGCTTTCTTCGCCCCTCCCGCTTGCTTGCGGGGGAGGTCGCAGCGCATCGAAGATGCGTTGCGGGTGGGGGCTCTCTCCACGGAATGACTCGCGGAGAGAGCCCCCACCCCGACCGCGCCC